>NZ_JBMKKT010000083.1:0-200902 GCF_049239625.1 Tenacibaculum sp. MEBiC06402 | reverse complement strand
ACTTTTAGTCCCCAGTATAATAAACCTCTGTACTTTCAGTACAGAGTGATTTAGTTTTTTATTACTAAAGTTTACTTAAAACGAGTTTAATTAATTTTTTTGATTGAGTTTATTATGTATTTTAAGGGTTGAATTAACTATTACTATTTTGACTCACGAATTTAAAGACATTGTATATCAGGCAAAAGAAAATCAGAATAAAGGAATTAAAAATGTACTAGCTACCATTATTGCTTTAGAAGGTTCATCCTATAGAAAACCAGGAGTAAGAATGCTGTTATCTTCAGATGGAAAAATGGTAGGCGCTGTTAGCGGTGGATGTGTTGAGAAAGAGGTTCAAAGAAGAGCACAATCTGTTTTTGAATCTGGTATCCCAAAAATTATGACTTATGATGGTCGTTATCGATTAGGTTGTGAAGGTATTCTGTATATTTTATTAGAACCATTTCATATTTCTGATGAGTTTTTTCAGGATTTTGAATTATGTCTGAATAAGAGAAATTCGTTTGAAATAGAATCTTCTTATAAAAAAGAGGATGAGTATATTGCTAATATAGGTTCCTTAATTCGTTTTAACGAGAGTGAACATTGCTTCTCTCCTACTTTTGATAAAAATACTTTCGATAATCATGATATTTTTAAGCAATCATTACAATCTCGATTCAGGTTATTAATTATTGGAGGTGAACATGACGCCGTGAAGTTCTGTAAATTAGCAAGTTTGTTAGGATGGGAAGTTGATGTAATTACTTCAGAAAAAGATCCGAAATTAATATCCGATTTTCCTGGAGCAAATTCGGTTATAGGTATTTCACCAGAATTAGCTGAATTAACCATTGATACTAATACAGCAGTAGTATTAATGAATCATAATTATGTGAAAGATTTGAAATATCTTTTGAAGCTAGAACCTTTAAAACCTTTTTACATAGGGATATTAGGTTCAGTAAAACGTAGAGAACAACTGCAAAATGAATTATTTCATTATGCTCCAGATTTATCAGAAGAATTTTTAGATACCATTTACAGTCCCGCAGGGTTGAATATTGGCGCAATTACTCCTGAAGAAATAGCCATCTCGATAATATCAGAAATTTTAGCGGAAACTCGAAAAAAAACACCAGTTTCACTAAGGACTCTTACAGGAAAAATCCATGTTTAAAAATATGCGCATTGCTACACTAATTTTAGCCGCAGGTTCTTCAACACGAATGGGTAAAACTAAACAAATACTTTCTTTTGGAAATACAACATTGCTAGGGAAAGTAATTGAAGCTACAACTGAAGTTTCGAATAATGATATTTTTTGTGTTCTTGGAGCTAATTCAGAAGAGATAAGTCTATCCATTCAACAATATGATATAAATATAATTTTAAACAAAGAGTTTGAAACAGGCCTTTCTTCTAGTATATATGCTGGAATTGCAGTTATTTCGAAATTAAACTTTGATGCTGTAATAATCGTATTGGGCGATCAACCTAATGTTTCTTCAAATTATCTTCAACATATGATGAAAATATCCGAAGAGAATAAAAGCAAAATTATAGCATCAAATTACAATGGTAGAAATGGAGTTCCTGCCCTATTTCCTAAAAAATACTTTAAAGATTTACTCCTATTAAAAGGTGATAAAGGAGCTTCAAAATTATTAAATAGTGACGATTTTCCTATTTTTACAATGAAAGGTGATGTTGATTTATTTGATGTAGATACCGAATCTGATTACAACCATTTGATTAGAAAAAAAATATGATTTCAGTAACCGAAGCTATTAAGCTTGTAAATAGTTTTTCCAATAAAATGCCCTCTGTTTCAAAACCTATTCATAAGATTTTAGGGTGTTTTCTAGCAGAAGATGTTTACTCCCCTATAAATATGCCTCCTTTTAAGCAATCCTCAATGGATGGTTATGCTTTTATTCATTCGAAAAATACTGAATTTAAAATACAAGGAGAAGTGCCAGCTGGTAGTTCTGAAAATTTTGATATTAATACAAATCAAGCAATTAGAATATTTACAGGTTCTAGAATACCGGATGACGCAGATACAGTAGTAATGCAAGAGCATACCGAACGCAAAGGAGATTTTTTGAAGATTAAAAATGTTCCTGAAAAAGGAGTAAATGTTCGTCCTATTGGTAATCAGATAAAAAAAGGAGAAATAGCATTAAAAAAAGGAACTTACTTAAACGAAGCGGCTATTGGTTTTTTAGCAGGATTAGGAATCTCTGAAGTTAACGTTTATAAGAAACCTAAGGTGAGTATTTTGGTTACTGGGAATGAATTACAACAAGTTGGCGAAAATTTACAGGAAGGTCAAGTGTACGATAGTAATTCAATTACTTTAAAATTAGCTTTAAAACAATTAGGAATAAAAAAAGTAAGAGTTTTAAAAGTTAAAGATACTTTTAAAGCGACATATAAAATCATTAAAAAAGAACTTAACAAATCTGATATCTTGCTAATTTCAGGTGGAATTTCGGTTGGTGATTATGACTTTGTTCAAAAAGCATTGATTGATAATAATGTTCAGGAAGTGTTTTATAAAGTGAATCAAAAACCAGGTAAACCTTTATGGTTCGGATATAAAAATAATACCAAAGTTTTTGCATTACCTGGAAACCCAGCTTCAAGTTTAAGTTGTTTTTATGTACATGTACTTCCTTTGTTAAGAACATCTTTAGGATTTGAAAATCCTCATTTACCTAAAAAGACTGCAGTAACAACTTCTGATATTAAAAATATTCATGGTAAAACTTTATTTTTAAAAGGAACTGTTGAAAATGGAAAAGCAACATTATTAGGTGGTCAAGCTTCTTCCATGTTGAAATCTTTTGCAATTTGTAATGCTTTATTGGTGGTTCCTGAAAATGAAACTATGATAAAAAAAGGACAAAAAATTGAATACATAAAATTGAATTAATGGAATTTCTTCAAACGGATATTCTCGTTTTATTTTTTATCATTCTTGCTGTAGTAGCTTTTTTATATGCGAGTGTGGGACATGGTGGTGCTAGTGGATATTTGGCCTTAATGGCTTTGTTTGCATTTCCAACTATAGTAATGAAACCAACTGCTTTGTTACTGAACATTTTTGTTTCGGGAATTTCATTTTGGTTTTTTAGAAAGAATAATCACTTCAAATGGAAACTCTTTTATCCATTCGCTTTAACGTCGATACCTATGGCTTTTTTGGGCGGATATATATCCATAAATGCAACGTTATACAAACAAATATTAGGTGGTTTTTTAGTGTTTGCTATACTAAGAATGCTAAACCTATTTGGTAAAGAACAAACTTTAATAAAAGACAATAATTTAGGATTATCACTTTTGATTGGTGCTTCAATTGGTTTGTTTTCCGGTATGATTGGAATTGGCGGAGGAATTATTTTAAGTCCAGTTATAATTCTTTTAAGATGGGGAACCATGAAACAAGCAGCCGCGGTTTCTGCTCTTTTTATTTTTGTGAATTCTATTTCAGGAATTATTGGTTTTCATTTTAAAGGAGGAATCATTCCTAGTGAAGCTTGGTATTTTATTCCAGTAGCCATTATTGGTGGAAGTTTAGGAGCTCTATACGGAAGTCAAAGATTTAAAGGAGTGGTGTTAAAATATGTTTTAGCTGGAGTTTTAACAATTGCAGCTGTAAAATTATTCTTAATTTAGATATATGGAAATAAAATATTTTGGAGAAATAGCGGAAAGAACCAATACAACATCACAAAATATTTCATTGGAGAAGAAAAGTTTATTTGAACTACTATCTTTTCTAAAAGACACTTATGGTATCGATTCAAACGATATTCATATTGCTGTAAATCATAACTTAATATCAAAAGAAATTGATTTAGAGTTTGATAGCGGCGATGAAATAGCTATACTATCTCCTTTTGCAGGAGGATAATAAAACAATATTTAATACAACTAAATAAAATAAGCACATTAGTAATATCTAATTGTTGAAAGAACATACATGAACAAAAAGAAAACAGTATTCATTGAAGGTGAGATTACCTCAGATTTTATAGCAAATTCCATCGCAAAACATCAAATGAAAACTTCAATTGGGGCACACAATATATTTTTAGGTCAAGTAAGGAAAGATAATGTTGATGATAAGACAGTAGCTGCAATTGAATTTTCATGTTATGAAGAAATGGCCAATGAGAAATTACATATAATTCGAGAAGAAACTTTTGAAAAGTATAATCTTACTTGCATGCACATTTATCATAGCTTGGGAACTGTTAATGTAGGAGAGATTTGTTTTTTCGTTTTTGTATCAGCTCCTCACCGACCTCAAGTGTATGAAGCAACTGAGTATATTGTAAATAGAGTTAAAAGTGAAGTTCCAATTTTCGGTAAAGAATTGTTCGAAGAAGGAACTCATCAATGGAAAAAGAATGTATAATGGTTGATATCACGCATAAATCAAATACGTTAAGAATTGCAACTGCTCAAGCTATTGTAAAAGTAAGTAGCGAGAAAACAATCAATGCAATTCAAAATGGCACAGTTCCTAAAGGAGATGTTTTTTCAATGAGTAAAGCAGCAGGTTTGTTGGCTGTAAAAAAAACACCTGAGCTCCTACCCGATTGTCACCCAATGCCAATAGAATTTACGGGTATTACATATGAAATTGATGAATTGACTATACAAGTAAAAGTTACTGTAAAAACTATATATAAGACTGGCGTTGAAGTTGAAGCAATGCACGGTGCAAGTGTAGTGGCGTTAAACATGTATGACATGTTAAAGCCTATTGATAAAGGTGTGGAGATTGAAAATATTAAGTTATTAGAAAAAAAAGGAGGAAAAAGTTCATACCCGATCGCAGATGTTTCGGGTATTAATGCTGCTGTGATTGTTTGTTCTGATTCCATTTCACAAGGAATTGGAAAAGATACATCTGGAGAAGTGATTAAAAACAAGCTTGCTCAATTTCAAATAACTACAAATGAAAGCATAATTATTCCTGATGAGATTTCTGGTATTCAAAATAAGGTTAAAGAATTAGTAAAAACCAATAATCTTATAATTATTACTGGAGGAACCGGTATTTCTCCAAAAGATGTTACTCCTGAAGCTGTTCTCCCACTTATAGAAAAACGTTTGTCTGGAGTTGAAGAGACCATTCGAAGATATGGGCAAGACAGAATGCCTTTTGCCATGTTGTCAAGAAGTGTTGTTGGAACATTTCAAAATAGTATAATTATGGCATTACCTGGATCAAGTAAAGGTGTAGCTGAATCGTTAGATGCCGTTTTACCGCATTTATTTCATAGTTTTAAAGTGCTCACTGGAGCGAGACATTAATTAATGCAAGAATCATCAAACATATTAACAGATAGTTTTGGAAGACATCATAACTATTTGCGCATTTCACTAACTGAAAAGTGTAATTTAAGATGTACGTATTGCATGCCTGAAAATGGTGTTGTTTTAAGTCCGAAAAAGCAATTAATGACAACACAAGAAGTTATTGATATTGCACAGTTATTTGTTAAAAATGGAGTAACTAAAATCAGACTTACAGGCGGTGAACCCTTGTTACGAAAAGATTTTCCTGAAATTATAACTGCTTTATCAAAATTCCCCGTTCATTTATCGTTAACTACCAATGCTATTTTAGTTGATAGACATATTGATACGTTTAAAAAAAGTAATCTAAAAGCGATAAATGTTAGTTTAGACACCTTAATTCCTGCTAAATTTAATAGCATAACCAAGAGAGATCAATTCAACAAAGCCTATGATAATATAAAGCTACTTCTTAATCATAATTTTAATGTGAAAATAAATGTTGTTTTGATTAAAGGATTTAATGATGATGAGATAATAGACTTTATAAACTTTACTAAAAACGAGCATATTACAGTTCGTTTTATCGAGTTTATGCCCTTTGATGGGAATAATTGGGATACTAGTAAAATAGTATCTTACAAAGATATTTTAGACAAAGTTGAAGAATTTTATTCTCCTTCTAATGTTACCATGTTGACTAATGAAAAGAATTTTACAGCTCGAAATTTTAAGATAAAAGGCTTTACAGGAACTTTTGGAATAATTAGTACTGTTACCAATCCTTTTTGTGATAGTTGTAATAGGATTCGCTTAACAGCCAATGGAAAACTAAAGAACTGTTTGTTTTCAACTACAGAAACAGATTTGTTAGCTCCTTACAGAGAAAATCAACCTATTGAACCAATTATTCAAGCAGCTATTCAAAAAAAGAAAGCGGTTCGTTCTGGTATGACTTCAATTGATGATTTTAAAAACCTCGCGAATCATGATAACCGCAGTATGATTACTATTGGAGGTTAAACTATAAGGTTTTGTATTAAATAGCACATAATTTTTCAGCAGCAGCTAACAACGTTTCATCTGTTTTTGCGAAACAAAAGCGCAGCATGTGTTTATCTGTAGCATCTTCATAAAATACCGAAATAGGAATAGCAGCAACCCCATACTTCGTAATTAATTCTTTGGCAAATTCTGTATCATTGTTCTTACTTATTTCTCCATAGTTTACTACTTGAAAATAAGTTCCTTCAGAAGGCAAAATTTCAAATCTACTTTCTTTTAAAGCATTTTGGAAAAGTGTTCTTTTCCTTGCATACATCTTTGATATTTCATCAAAATCAACCACATCTAAATATTCTGAAATTACATGTTGCGATATACTATTTACACTAAATACTAAAAATTGATGTACTTTTTTTATCTCTTTCATCAAGTATTTAGGAGCGATTAAATAACCAACTTTCCATCCTGTTACATGTAATGATTTTCCGAAGGAAGAAGCTATAACTGCTCTTTCTCTTAATTTTGGACGAGTGTTTACTGAGACATGCTGGTGTTTAAATGAAATGTATTCATATACCTCATCACTCAACAAAACTATTTGAGGATGCTTATCTAGAATCGTTTCTAAGTTCTGATAATCCTCTTCACTCCATATTTTACCGGTTGGATTGTGTGGATTATTTACAACAATCATTTTAGTTTTATGACCAATAGCCTCTTCAATTCTATTGAAATTCGGAGAATAATCATCATTTAAAGAAACGCGTACAGGCTTCCCTCCTGCTACCAAAACAGATGGCTCGTAACTATCATAACTGGGATCCAAAATAATTACTTCATCGTCCGTTTTAACTAAAGCATTAATTGAAGTGTAAATTCCTTGAGTAGCACCTGTAGTAATTAGCATTTCTGATGAAGTATCTACTTCTCTCCCGTAATTCTTCCTTGTTAAAATTGCAATTTTCTCTAACAAAGAAGGTAAACCAACCATTGGAGTATATTGATGAATATTTTCAGTTAATAATCGATTAGTTATTTTTAGTAACCTCTCATCTACTGGAAAATTAGGAAAGCCTTGTGATAAGTTAATGGCTTTATGCTCATTGGCTAATTGAGACATTACAGAAAAGATACTTGCAGAAGTGTTCGGTAGTTTAGACATATTTGGTATAAAATCTTGATATACGAAAATAGGATTTTGATTCTAAAATTTGCGCCTTATTAATTTGAACTCTACTATTTTTTTAATCTGATGTTTTTCAAAACGTTAACATTTCTTTGACGGATATAAAGTCCTTTAATTTTTAAATTTGAAAGAAACAATCATACCATGAGAAAACTAATAATAACATTAATTACAGGATTACTTTGCATCCCTATGATGGCAAACAATTCTTTAACCAAAAACTTTATTACAGGTAATCCTGAAATTGGTTCTATAAATACAATGACCTTTGGTCCAAAAGGAATATTATTTTTAGGTGATAGTAAAAATTCTCAAATAGTTGCTATTGACATGAGTTCTGCTAAAAAAGCAGTTAACGAAAAACTTTACATTGAGGATATTGAAGCTCTTTTAAATCAACTTTTAGGTGCTGATAGTGACCAATTACAAATTATAGATTTAGTGGTAAATCCCATAAATGAAAACGTTTATTTAGCAGCACAACACAGTTCTGGAAAATCGTTTTTATTCTTAGTCAATAATAATAGTTTAGAAAATATTCCGCTTAATGATGTTTCTTTCTCTAAAGTTAATGTCCAAAATGTTGTAAAAGCAGATGCTAAAGACAGACGAGGAAGACCTTTACGAAAGTTAGCTATTACAGATATTCAGTATTCAAACGGACAATTAATGGTTTCGGGTTTAAATAATGCTGAGTTTGCTTCTACTTTTAGAGCGATTCCTTTTCCGTTTACTGATAAGCAACAAGACAGTTCTTTAGAGATTTATCATGCTGCACATGGACAATATGAAACGCATGCTCCTATTAAAACTTTTATGACTACTACAATTAACAATCAGCCACATATTATTGCTAGTTATACTTGTACTCCTTTAGTTGTTTTTCCAATGAATAGTTTATTACCTGGAAAACATACGAAAGGAAGAACTGTAGCAGAATTAGGGAACTGGAATACTCCTTTAGATATCATAGAAATGTCAAAAGATGGAGAACGCTATCTATTGATGGCAAATTCAAACAGAGCACTTATGAAGTTTAAAGTTGCTGATATTGAGTCTTTCAGTAGTTCTCTAACAACCAGAGTAAAAGAACGTGCAGGAACAGATGGTGTTAATTTTATAAACTTACCTTTTGTGAATGTTCAACAGTTAGATAAACTTAATGATAAGGAGTTTGTTTTTATTCAACGAGGAGCTAACGGTAAATTATCATTAAAAACGAGTAATAATCGTTGGTTATAATTAAAGCATAACATTTTGAAGCATTTAGTGCTTATACTATTAATAATATCAACTTTGGAGATGTCTTCTCAATCACCAAAGTTTTCTTTTACAAAAGAGTTTGTACAGGTTTCAAATACTAGTTCAGGTAAAGAACTCAAGGTTTATAAAGGAGCTTATAAAAACTCTGATGAAATTTTAAGTAAAAAAGCTTTACTTGGAAATGTTTCAAGAACTGATAAATCAATACGATTTACTCCACTCCTATCTTTTCAGGAAAATAAAATGTATACGGCTGTTTTCGAAAATGAAATTTTTGTTTTCAAGATACCTCTAAATCCTAATCACGAACAATTAAAAGTAGTAGATGTATATCCTAGAACCGCTACTTTACCTTCTAACTTTTTAAAGTGGTATGTCGAGTTTTCTAAGCCTGTAAACAGCACTAATATTTACAATCATATTTCATTAGTAAATAATAAAACTGGAAAAAAAGTGGATAGAGCTTTGTTACCATTAGAAACTCCATTAATTTCTGATGATGGTAAAATTCTTACTTTATGGATTGAACCTGGTCGACAAAAAAGAGATTTAGGACCAAACAAAAGACTTGGTGAAGTCTTAAAAGAAGGAGAATCATATACTTTACTTATTTCTAAAAGTTTAAAGGATATTGAAGGATTTTCTATGAAAACTGACTTTCATTATTCTTTTGAAGTGATTGAAAATGATAGAGAAAGTCCAAATATCACAAGATGGACACTTGAATTACCAAAATCTAATACCCAAAATTCGCTTATAATCAATTTAAATGATACCTTAGATTATGGAAGTCCATACAATAATGTAGTTATCGTCGATGAAAAAGGAAAACAGATTCAAGGAGTTTTCTCTATTAACATGAATGAAGAAAGAATTGTCTTTAGACCAGATAATAACTGGGAAAGAACTTACTACACTATACATTGTAATAAACTAATAGAAGATGTGGCTGGAAATAATTTAGAACGTTTATTTGATAGAGATATTCGAAAAGAAGTAAAAGCGCCAATTTTAGAACTCTATTTTTCTCTAAATTAATTTATAGAATACGAACATTTATCAAATAAAAAATACGATTACAGTAGCTAGTAATCGTATTTTTTTATCGGTTATTTGAGTAGATTATTTACTCTCCCTTAAAAACATCATTTAATAGCTGTTGTAAACTTTCCCAAGATTTTTGATCAGCTTCTGCATTATAAGCTAATGGCAGATTGAATTTTTTTCCGTTTTCATCTGCTTCTTTAGATGTAAAACTATGTGTAGCACCAGGGTAAGCAATATACTCATACTTTTTACCTAAAGAATCTAATGCCGATGTAAATGCCTTAACCGATTCTGGACTTACAAATGGATCTTCTGCTCCATTACAAACTAATACTCTAGCTTTTAAATCTTCATTAGGCATCACAGGAAGTTGCACACCACTGTGAAAAGCAGCTACAGCAGCCAAATCTTGTCCACTATTTGCCATAGTTAAAGCTACACTACCTCCAAAACAGTATCCAATAGCCGCAATTTTTTCTGCATCAACAGACTCATGTTTTTTTAATAAATCAACAGCAGCATTAAATCTGGCTTTCGCAACAGGTAAGTTAGACATTACATTTTTAGCGAATTTACCTGCATCATCAGGATGCCCAGCTTGTTTTCCATCACCATACATATCAATTGCTATAGCTGTATAGCCAAGTTCTGCTAACATATCTGCACGTTTTCTAACATAGTCATTATGTCCCCACCATTCATGTACAATAATTATTCCTGGACGTTTTTCCTTTTTATTTTCGTTAAAAGCTATATACCCTTTCATTTTTGTAGAATCTGTAGCATAAATAACTTCTTCTCCTTTAACTTTTTCAGGTAGGTCTTCAACAACAGTTTTTTCTTCTGTTTTGGAAGCTTTCTCTGTTTTACAAGAAAATACAAATGCTAACGTAAAAATGAGTACAAAGGTTGTTTTTAATAGTTTCATTATGGTTAATTTTATATGAAAGATAAAGATACTAATTGTAAGGAATACATTCAATAATTATAGCTAATGCTAGAAGTAATTAATAGGGAAATAATGATTTCTTTAAATTCTAAAAACATTTGTTGAGAAAGTACTAGTATATTTGTTTGTTATCAATAGAATTATTTAAACTTATAAAAATGATAAAGAAGTTATTGTATACGGTTGTTTTGTCTTGTATTAGTTTTATGAGCTTTGGACAAGATTTGGTGCAATCTGGACCAATGGTTGGTTATTCAACTATGAAAGAGGCTTTACTTTGGGTACAAACAACGAAAGCTGCTGAAGTACATTTCGTATATTTTGATAAAGCTAATCCTAAAAAGCGATTTAAGACTGAAAAATATACAACTGAAAAAAAATATGGATACGTAGCGCGTTTAATTGCTGATGAAATTTCACCTGGAAAAAAATATACATATGAAGTGTATATTGATGGAAGAAAAGTGAAAAGAGACTATCCCATGGAGTTTCAATCACAAACATTATGGCAATGGAGAACTGATCCACCAGAAGTTAATTTTGCAGTTGGAAGTTGTAATTATGTGAATGAAAAAGAAGTTGATAGACCAGGGAAACCTTATGGAAGCGAGCATGAAATCTTTGAATCTATTCATCAAAAAAGACCAGATTTTATGTTGTGGTTAGGTGATAATACTTATTTAAGAGAAGTAGACTGGAATTCTAGAACTGGTTTTTTACATAGATATACACATACTCGTTCATTACCAGAAATGCAACCTTTATTAGCATCAACACATCATTACGCTATATGGGATGATCATGATTTTGGGCCTAATAATGCTGATGGTAGCTTTGCAATGAAAAAAACAGCATCTGAAATTTTTAAACTATTCTGGGGAAATCCGAATTATGATGTAATAGATAAAGGAGGAATTACCGGACATTTTCAGTGGGCTGATTTAGATTTCTTCTTATTAGATAATCGTTATTATAGAACAGCTAATAATAATCATACTGAAGAAAGACAAATGCTTGGTAAAGAACAAATAGATTGGTTGATAAATGCCTTGACTTTCAGTAGAGCTCCTTTTAAGTTTATAGCAATTGGTGGACAATTTATTAGCTCGGAAGCTATGTATGAAAATCATGCAATCTATCAGAATGAACGTAATTATTTGATTCAAAAAATACGAGAAGCAAAAATAGAAGGCGTTATTTTTCTTGACGGAGACAGACATCATACAGGTTTAAGTAAAATGCAAGAGAGTGATAGAGTTCCTCCTATTTATGACTTAACATGTTCTTCTTTAACTGCTGGAGCACATGCAAATAAAGAAGCTTTAAACATGTATAAATTAGAAGAAACACTAGTTGGGCAGCATAATTTTGGAATGTTAAAAGTTAGTGGTCCTCGTAAAGAAAGAGTTCTTACGATTCAAATTTTAGATAAAGATGGTAAAGAGTTGTGGACTAAAAATATTAAAGCCAAGGATTTAAGATATAAGAGAAGATAAAAATCAAATAAAAGCGAACCTATGTTGGTTCGCTTTTTTTAATTATAGTTGCTCTACTTTTCCATTATGAAATACACGGTAATACTTTTCTCCTTCAATTAATAAACCTTCTGATTTTCGATTAGGCCAACTATTTATATAGTCTTTGGGATGCACAACATCAATAGCATAGACTTTTCCTTTATAGAGTTTTTTTACTTTCGATTGTAATGTATGACCTACTACAATACTTTTTGCATTAAAATTATTGAGCCCCTTCTCTACTTCAATTTGTGTTAATTCATCTTTAAAATATCCACGGTACCAACAAACTCCTTTCTTATTAGAAGTAATTAGCTGTTCTACTGTTTTCTGAGGCTTAGGAAAATACGGTTTGAAATAATGTTTTCTATTAATCGCATTTATTTCATCTATTGAAATACTTGTTTTTACAATTTCAGGATGAATTCCGCCATGTGTGAACAAAACACCATTAATAAGTTCAATACTATTTTTACTAGCTAACCACCTTCCTAAAAATGCTTTTTTATTATACAATTCATATCGCTTTTTTCCAAGGATAGAAGCCACAGCATAGTATTTTTGTTCAGAAGATTTATATTGTCCTTGCATATTATATAATTCGTGGTTACCAATTATAAAATGAACATTTCCGCCATGTTGCTTAGCTTTTTGTTCAAGCATGTAGATAAACCATAATACTTGAGTTGTTGAGTTTCCTCTATCAACAAAATCACCAACTAAAACCAAATGATTGTCCTTAAATATCCAATATAGTTTTTCATTAATTACATCGTTTTTAATTAGAAAATCTCTGAATGTTTTAAAACCACTTTCTATATCTGATATAGCAAGTACTTTTTTTCCTGTACTATACGTTGATTTAGGTGGCTTTATAATATGATTTAATTCAAAATTAAAGCTCGAACTATCTAATGGAAAATAACAACTTAAAGAGGTCTTCTTTTTGATATTACATGAATCTGATTTCACAAAAAAACCATAAGCTCTAGTTCCTTTTAAATAATTCACACTGAAAGTACTATCATTTTCATAAAAAACATAAGGACCTTCATTCTCTAAATTATATGCTAAAGAGTTTTGATTGTAGTTTAAAGATCCATTTAAATAAATTAACAGAAACGCCCCTGTTATTAATAATAAAAATAATGTTATAAAAATATGCTTTAGATATCTTATTATTCTTTTTTTCATTTAATTAAGTTTAATTCTTCTCAAATGTAAATGGTGAATAATGAGATCAAAAACTTTTGGGATAAACGTATCAAAAATGATTTCATACATTTCTATTCGCATGAAAATGAAAAAAAGGACTTTTATCAATTAAATCTATCTGTTCATCACTAAAACTTTAATTACCATAAAGAAATTACTACTTTTCAATCATGATTCAAATACTAGATAAATACAAAAAAATAATAATCTCAATTATCATTATTTCTATACTGATTCCTTTGATTTATTTAAGTTATATCATTATTGAATCAAAGCAAGATTCAGTTCGGGTAAGCATTGGTTTAAATTCAATATTCGAAATTATTCTTTTGATTTTCTATATTTTGCTTCTCTTTATTGTATTCAGTTATCTTATTTCCTGGTTCATCACTAAAATTCAATATGTATTAAATCTAAAAAAAGAGAAAGCAAAAACTGAATTACAACATCTACAATCTCAAGTAAATCCTCATTTCTTCTTTAATATGCTAAACAACTTATATGGTTTGGTAGATAGTGATCGTGAAAAGGCTAAACGATTAATTCTTCAGCTTTCCGATATGATGCGTTACAGCATATATGAAGGACAAAAAGAGTTGGTAACTTTAGAACAGGAAATAGATTTTATTCAAAGCTTTTTAGAGTTACATAAAATGCGTTATCATAAAAAGATTGATATTAATTTCAACGTGGATGTTCAGAGTTTAAATCTAAAATTAACCCCGTTACTATTCATTATTTTAGTTGAAAACGCGTTTAAACATGGTGTAGAAGTTTTGCGAGATAATGCCTATGTAACAATAAATATTACAGAACAAAATGGTACTATAAAATTGCATGTAGAGAATAATTTTGATACCGAATTAAAAACAGAAAATGGTATTGGATTATCCAACTTAAAAAGAAGACTTGAACTTCTATATCCTAAAAACCATAAGTTTAGTAAGTTAATTAAAGAAGATGTGTACACCACTCAATTATTATTAATGCCATGATAAAATATATAATTATCGATGATGAATCTGTAGCACATGATATTATTAGAGGATATTGTGATGCTTTACCCAATTTTTCATTAGTGCAGAGTTGTTATGATGCTATTGAAGCTCTTGAGTGTATTAGAAATAATAAAATAGATTTAATATTTCTGGATTTAAATATGCCTAAATTAAATGGTTTTGATTTTTTGAAGACTCTTCAACATCCACCTAAAGTAATTGTAACTACAGCATACCAAGAACATGCTTTAGAAGGATATGAATTGAATGTTGTTGATTATTTATTGAAACCATTTAGTTTTGAACGTTTTTTAAAAGCTATCAATAAATTAGACTTTAAAGTAAATTTAGAAAGTAAACGTTCCGAGGAAAATCACCCGGAAAGCTTATTTGTGAAATCGAATAAAAAACTAATCCAAATAAACTTTGATGAAATTTTATTTATTGAAGCTCAAGGGAATTATTGTAAAATAGTTAGTGTGAATGAAGAAATACAAACACGAGAAAAGATTTCTGATTTTATGGAACGATTATCAAAAGTAGATTTTTATCAAGTTCATAAGTCATTCATAATTTCAAAAAAACATATTAAGTCAATAGAAGGAAATAGAATTTATATTCAGGATTATATTATTCCCATTGGAAAATCATACAAAACTAACTTAACTAAATTCCTGTAAGTATTAATTATTTATCTAAAATAATTAATCAGAATTGATCATAGAATGAATTTTAATTCTGATAACTGTGACCTATCTCAATAATCTATGTCATATTTTTTAGAAAAGTTAAAATTTTATTAATTAAATTAAAATTCATCATGAAAAAATTGATGTTAGGGGCAATCTTAATTGGAAGTATTTCATCGTATTCACAAGATTTACCAGAAAACCCAGAACCAGGAAAGTGTTATGTTCGTTGTAAAACCCCAGAAGTCTGGAAAAACGAAGATGTAACCATTGAAATAGCTCCAGCTTATAAAAGAATAGTAACATACCCTGCCCAATATAAAACAGTAACTGAGAGAGTTATTGTAAAAGAAGCAGGTCAACGTTTAGAAGTTGTTCCAGCAGTATGGGAAAACAAACAAGTAAGCTATACAGCAAAAGAAGATGCAAATAGGTTAACGGTTATTAACGCTACTTTTAGACCAGATGAGGAAACAATTGAAACCAAAGCGGCTTCAGCTCGTTGGGAAATGAGTGAGAAAGCTCCTGATTGTGAATCTAGTGATCCAAATGATTGTAGATATTGGTGTTATAAGCCAACTCCGGCTAAATTTGTAACTATTCCAATTACTAAATTAAATAGTGATGCTAATACGAATAAAGTAGCCGTTCCAGGTTATGAAAAAACATATACGAAAAGAGTTATGGTTAAACCTCCAACTACTCGTACTGTTGAAATTCCTGCCGTTTACAAAGAAATTACTAAAACTGTTTTAGTTAAAGATGCATATAAAGAAGAAATAACTGTACCAGCTAAATATAAAAATGTAACTAAAGAAGTACTTGTTAATAAAGGAGGATTAACAACTTGGAAAGAAGTTGAGTGTGAATTATTAACATATAATCCATTACCAATTAACTGGAATTTAGGAAGTGCTACGTTAACTTCTGCAGCAAAAAGATTAATTGACTCAAGGTTATTACCGGTTTTAAAAGATGGTGTTCAGGTAGAATTAGCATCACATACAGATTCTAGAGGTTCTAAGGCATCAAATTTAGATTTATCTGAAAGAAGAGCTCAAGCTGTAGCAAATTATTTAATTTCTAAAGGCGTTAATGATAGCCAATTAGTAGCTAAAGGTTATGGAGAATCTAGATTAAAGAATAGATGTTCAGATGGTGTTACTTGTACGGAAGCTGAGCATAGAGTAAATAGAAGAACAGAGTTTAGAGTAATTAATCAAAAATAATTAGATTACATCTAAAACGTCATAAAAAATCCGTTGCGAAAGCAACGGATTTTTATTTTATATAACTTTCAAAAAATGGATAATAATACTCGGTTAATATCAACCCTTTCTTTACACCCATTACTTTTTGTCGATGATTTAAAACTAACAGCGTCGGATAAGAAGAAACCTTAAATTTCTTTACAAGTTTTTTATTCTGTTCTAGTCGTTCCTTTGTAACTAAATCCTGATTCATTGGAATATCTGCTTCATATAAAACAAAATGATTTTCCGATAAATTTTTAAATTTTTCAGTACTAAATAATTCCTGATCCAATTTTTTACAAGGTCCACACCAATCAGAACCTTTGAAATAAACTAACAAAGGCTTCTTTTCTTTTTTCGATAATTGTAAAGCTTCTTTATAAGATAAACTCCAAAGATCTTTTTTAGGAATCGAATCATTGCTTTCTTGAGCAATCAATAAATTATTAAAAACAAAAAGAAATGTTAGTACTATTACTTTTCTCATACTTCAAAATTAGATTTTAAAATTAACAAAAATAATACCAAAGAGAAAATCTAATGTTTTCAGATGAGGACGATATAACTTTGACTAACATTTTGAAACTTTTTCTAATATTTTAAAGGATTAACATCATTTTTTGAAAAATATTAGAAAATGATATATTTAACATATCACAAAAGTCATTAATAATAACTACATTGGTAAAGTGAAATACATAGTATACCAATATTTATACAACAATCCCCCAATGTATAGATTGAAAAACTTTTTTTTAAAAATTGTCTTTTGTTTTTGTTGGTTGTTTTTTTTAAGTTATTCGAGTTCTGCTCTACAAACCCCCGATAATAAAGAGCTTAGAATACACCTTCATAACAATGTGATAAATGGAAATTCTGAAATTGTATTAGATTCAGAATGGGAATTTTATTGGAACAAATTATTATCACCCAAAGATTTTGAAAAAGAAATTAGTCCCGATACTATAGTAAAAACACAAACTTGGACACACTTTATTCTTAAAAACAAAAGGCTTCCTACTTTTGGATATGCAACTTACAGGTTACAATTTTCCATGCCTCTAGATAGGCCAAATACCTCTCTTTTTATACCTCCAGCCTATTCTTCATCTAAAATATGGATTAATGGAAGATTAATGTCCGAAATAGGTATAGTTGGAGCAACCAAAGAAACTACTTTACACAGAAGATTTTCGAAAAAAATTGATTTAGACAAACATGAATCAAATTTTGAAATTGTAATTCAGGTTGCAAATTTTTACCATAACAAAGCAGGCATTGATAAAGATATAATTTTAAGTGAGACAAATTATCTAGAGAAAAAGTTGAGAAAAAAAATTATAGCTGATATGTTATTTATTGGTTGTTTAGGTTTTATAGGTTTTTTCTTTCTTTTGTTTTTCTTTTTCTATTGGAATAAAGATAAAGCGATATTACACTTAGGTCTTGCCTGTGTTTGTTTGTCATATATGGCAGTAAGTAGCAGATATGCTCCTCTCACGGATGTTTTTCCAAATATAAGTTGGATATTACTTACTAAAGTTGAGTATCTCTCATTGTTTTATGCTGGTACTGCTGCCAGTTTGTTTTTTAACCAGATTTTTAAAGGGTTTTCCCACAAGTTATATCCCAAAATTTTGCGCTATTCTTTCTACTTGTTAGCAACGCTAATTATAGTACTTCCTGCTCCTTACTTCACTGAGTTTGTAGTTCCTTTTTTAGTATTTATGATTATCAATATTTTATATGTTTTTTTCATAATTGCTAAATCTTTAAGAGAGAAAAAACATGATTCTATATTATTATTGGTTAGTATGTTACTAGGAACAATTGTTTTTTTCTTACATATTTTTGTTTTTCTTGGAAAAATAGAGAATACTATAATCTATGTAAATTTTGGTTATGTAATTGTTTTTTTAATGTTATCCATGCTATTGATGTACCGATTCTCAACTTCATTTAAACAATTGGCAAAATCAAGAGAATTAGCTGTAAATCAACGAAAAGAGATTACATTACAATCAAATGAACTTACTAAGGTCAATTTAGAGCTTAAGGAAAATTTAAAACAATTAGAAAGTTCAAATGCCGAATTAGATAGTTTTAATCATATTGTCTCTCACGATTTGAAAGCGCCATTGGTAGCCATGCACACGCTTATTACATTTATTGAAGAAGATTTAGAATTGGTAATGGATGAAAATGCGAAAAAACATTTTGGATTGTTAAAGAATAGAGTTTCTAAAATGGACGGATTAATTAACGGTCTTTTAGAGTATTCAAAAGTTGCGAAAGGAAGTAAAAAGAAAGAATTATTCAGCTTGAATAATTTATTGAAAGACGTAGTTGATATATTAAATCACACTAAGCAGAATTTAATCCACTTACCCGATGAAGATATTCAAGTGTATGCGAATAGAATAGCATTAGAACATGTTTTTCAAAACCTCATTAGTAATGCCATAAAATATAATGATAAAGAAAAAGCTGTAATAGAAATTACAGCCTTAATTACAGATGAAGAATATGTGTTTTCAGTAAGTGATAATGGCCCTGGAATTGACACGAAATATCATTCGAAAATATTTGAGATGTTTAGTAGATTGGACAAAGATGATGAGCACAGTACTGGAATTGGTCTTACTATTGTGCAAAAATTAGTTACTGAAAACAACGGTTTTATCTCTGTTGAGTCAGAAGAGGGTCAAGGGACTACAATAAAGTTTAGCTGGAAGGTATGATATCTTAAATGATTTTTATATAATCAATTTCCAATTCAAAATTTTCATCTCTTTTATTTCCAATTAAAATTGCGATTTCTTCAATTCTATTCCAATTAAAATTGGCCTTATTAAGTTTATATCCTCTGTAAGCAGGATAAAAATCTTCAAGTAATAATTCTATAGTTTCCCATTCATTTTGGGTTTGAAAAGAATTTACATACGAATAACGCTGATAGGATTTTGATTTAATTCTAAACTGATAGTTTTTCGAATCACCTTTAACTCTTAGTACTATCTTCTTTTGCATCGAATTTAAATCTATACTGACTGGTAATTTTGTCATAGCAAATCCTCCATTATTTTCAGTTGACACTTTTCCCTGAAAGACTCCATGACCATTGCTGTTTAATGTAATTTTTGATGTTGAAACACCGCCCATAACATCGTCGTTAGTAATATACCAATTATTGATATCGCAAGTTTTAGAGAAATCAAATAAAATCAAATCTGTAGTAGATAAACTCATTACAAATAAAAAGGATAGAACATATTTCATATTATAATTTTAAACTAACAATTCCAGCATCAATAGGAAATACTTGTCCAGAGATTGCCGAAGATTGTTCTGATAATAAATAAGAAGCTAAACTGGCAACTTCATCAGCTTTTAAATATTTCTTTAACGGATGGCGGTTTTCCATATTCTCTTTTTGCTTTTCGTTTCTCAATAGCTTTTCCGCTAAAGAAGTATCGGTTACTGTTGGAGCAATACAATTAAAACGAACTTTAGTTGCAAATTCACCTGCTAATGATTTTGCTAAGCCCTCCACTGCTGACTTACTAGCGGCTACGCTCGCATGAAATGGCATTCCTAATTTAGTAGCGACCGTACTGAATAAAACTACACTAGCATCATTATTCTTTAATTGATTGATATATTTTTGTATGACTTTTACTGCACCAATTACGTTAATTTCAAAGTCGTTTCTAAAATCATCTAGCGAAAGACGATTTACAGGTTTTAGATTAATACTTCCTGGGCAGTATACCAAACCATGAATGTCTTCATTTAGTTCCGGCATTTCGTCTTGTAAAATATCAACTGAATAATGAGTAACATTTGGGTGAGACTCAGCTTCACTCCTACTAAAATTTATTATTTTATGATTTTGCTTTAATTGGTTAATTATAGCATTTCCAATTCCTTTACTTCCACCTACTACTATGATAGTTTTCATATTGTATTATCTTTTTGATATTTTATTGTTTGAAATATTTCGTTGTCGTGTGCATTTAAATCTTCCTTTATCAAACTCACGTTTTGCCTGATGTTTGGTTGCCCGACCTGTAACTCTTTTTCGCCACATTCTAAAGCTTGAAGGCTTCATTTCTTTACGCATTAAATCAATAACTTCTTGCTCTTTTAATCCAAACTGAAATTGAATGGCATCAAAAGTCGTTCGGTCTTCCCAAGCCATTTCTATAATTCTATCGATTTCTCTAACCGTCATAATAATCAAGATTTAAAAATTCATTTTTGTAATCAATCATTTTGTCAATGAATTTTTTGTTTTCTACATAATTTTTATTCTTTAAGAACTTTATAAAATTCCCTTCTGCATGAATACTGAAATAACTAGAATTATAAACCACTAACTTATAGTAAGGAATACACCAAGAGTAACGTTCAAGTCGATTAGTAAAATGAACCAAAATTCCATTTGGTCTTAATTCTAAATTTCCATAATTAAGTTCTGAGAATTGCTTCTGTTTAGAATGTAATTTTTCACTTAACTCATGAATCATAAATCTTCCAGAACCAATTCCCTTCATTTTAATTCGATCAAGAAAACCAAAAGGTTTACCCAATAGCTCTTTACTATGTATGTTAAAATCTTCGTTGTTGTATGTTGTATTAAATATCATTCGTCTCGTAACATTCTACTTCTATTATTAATTGTATGCTTTCTTAGTATTCTCACGCTTTCTTTTAGCACATCTTTATCCTTTTTCATATTCCATAAAATTTCACTAGCTCTTTTTCTGTTTTCTTTTATGTTTACAATTGGATAAGGATAATCAGTACCTAAATGACAATTATTAAACTGTTGATCTAATGGAGTCATTAAATACGGTTCATGAATAAAAGGTGTTGATAAATGCGCTAATTCAGGAACCCATTTTTTAATAAACGTAGCATCAGGGTCATGTTCTTGTCCGTTTTTTATAGGATTATAGATTCTAAGGTTGTTAATTCCAGTTTCACCTGCTTGCATTTGTAACTGCGGAAAATGAATTCCTGGTTCAAAATCTAGAAAACATCTTGACAAATGATGTGTTGCTTCTTGCCAAGGCTGCCATAAAATATGAGTAAAAAAAGAGACTAACATGGCCCTCATTCTAAAGTTTATATAGCCAGTAGTATTTAAACAACGCATAGACGCATCAACTAAAGGAAAACCAGTTTGACCTTTTTCCCAAGCTTCGATATAACCTTTAGAAATTGATTTTTTAAGTTTATGATATCCTTTATTTACACTTGCGTTTTCCATGGTACACTCCATTTCAAACTTCTGAATAAAATGAGCTTGCCATCGCAATCTTGAAATAAATGCACCTAAATGTCTTTTTCCGGATGAATTTTGCTTTACTTCCTTAGCTTTCTGAAAGATTTCTCTTATTGAAACATTTCCCCAAGCTATATACGGAGATAATCTACTACAACTTGTTCTTGAATCTTCAGGTTTAGAAATATGAAACATGTACTTTTCATAGCGTTCATTAAAAAATGAATCGGCATATTTCCAAGCCATTTTGGTTCCTCCATGCTGAAAATTCTTATCCTCATCCGTTTTTAAATTCGTCGTATGAAAATACTCTGAAAGTGAATGTATCTCAGACAAAGAAATAAAACGTTCTGTTGAAGCTTTAAATTCTATTTGAGGCTGGTACATATAGTCTTCCCATTTCTCAAACCAATCATCTCTATTTAAAAGCCCTCGTAAAACACCGTTATTAATGTTTTCTGTCCATTCTATTAAATTATTTCTACAATAACGAGCAAATTCTTTATCCCTATTAAAAGTGACTAATAATCCTGTTTCTTGATGAGAGAATACATTACTTATTGTATATTTTGATTGTAACTGATTAAAAACAGCAAAAATATCTCCAGTTACACTTAAAACTTTTGTGTTGTATTTGGATAAATCCTCATTGATATCTGCGATAGATTGTTTAATAAAATCCCAATGACGCTTACTATAATGTTCATCATTCAATAAAAGATTTTCAAAAACATATAAAAAGAGCACTCTTTTATCTGATTGTAAAGCATTTTGAATTGCTTCATTATCACGAAGTCGTAAATCTCTTTTTAACCAAACAACTGATATTCTTTCTTTATTCATCATGAAATTTTAAAGTATAATTGGTTTCTTTTTCTTCTAACTTGTCTAAAGAATTCAAGAAGCTCTCTGCTGCATCAAAAAGAGTATTTCTTTTTTCTGAAGACATTTTATCAAGGTTAGAAATCAACATTCTTAACCTAGGATTCTTAGCTAATTTATCACGATTAACATCCATGAATCTCCAAAATAAGCCATCCCAAACATCTTCCCAATATCCAGAAGGATAATCACTCATTTTTTTGATATAATTGCTACTGCTTATATATGGCTTGGTAGACATTAATCCTCCGTCAGCAAACAAAGTCATTCCGTACACATTTGGTACCATCACCCAATCGTAGGCGTCGATAAAAAACTCCATAAACCATTGATAAACCTGATTCGGATCAAACTCACAGAGCAACATAAAATTTCCGAGCACCATTAAACGCTCAATATGATGCGTATATCCGGTTTTTAAAATTCTTTTAATGGTGGTATCAATTGGTAGAATTCCAGTATTTCCTGTATAAAATGATGCCGGAATTTTTCGTGAATGATTCCAGTAATTTCGTGTTCTTTCTTCCGAACCTTTTACTTCATAAACTCCTCTTATAAATTCTCTCCAACCTAATATCTGACGGACAAAGCCTTCCAATGAATTTATTGGTATTTCGTTCTTTGCAGCATAATTAATAGCGGATTCAATAACGTATAAAGGAGATAATAATCCTACATTGATTAATGGAGATAGAATACTGTGATGTAGAAAATTTCTGTCTTTTACAATTGCATCTTCATAATCTCCGAACTCATGAAAACGTACTTCTAAAAACTCCTGTAACCATTTTTCAGCTTCAGCAAACGTTGTTGGGTAAATTTGGAACTGATGAAGCTCTCCTAAATTATCTTGAAAGTTTTCACTAATGTAAGTTTTAGCTTCCTTGTAATATTTGTTAATATCTGGAAATAAAACAACCGGGGTGATTTTGTTCTTCGGATATTTCTTTCGGTTCTCTGTATCAAAGGTCCACTTTCCTCCTACTGGATCACCATTCTGAACTAAAATATTTCGTTTTATTCTTTCATCTTTATAAAACGAAGTTTGATAAAATTTTTTCTTTGTCTTTTTAAAAAAGGAAGATAATTCTTCTTTTGAATTGATAAATAAAGGATTATCGAACCATTTAATTTCAGCTTGTACTGTAGATTCTTTAATTCTTTTTGATAACCAATTATCTGTTGGATCAAATAAGAACAATTCTCTGCAGCCTTTGCTTTCGATTTCTGGTATCAATTCTCTAATATCAGATAATGGATTATTTGCTTCAATGTACGTTGTTTTGAATCCTTTTGTATGAAGATAATCTTCATAAAATTTAAGAGTTGCTCTATGAAAAGCTAACTTTTGCTTATGAAAGTTATATTGATTGAAGTATAATAATTCCTCAATCAAATACACATGAATACCTTGAGAAAGATAATCTGTTATGTTTTTGAATAATTGATGTGGAAATATGATACTAATTTTATTCATTTAAAATAATGTTGTTTGTAACCACGTACGCTGAAATTTCCCATTGCTGTCATATCTTTCAGCTTGTAGTTGTATGTTAAACTTTCTGTTTCGAGGGTCATTACCTACTCCAGAGACATATTGCCAATTTCCATAGTTACTGTGTACATCATAATCGATTAGCATACTTTCAAAATACGATGCACCAATTCTCCAGTCTAATTGAAGTTCTTTTGAAAAATATGAGGCCACGTTTTGTCTACCTCGGTTACTCATCCATCCAGTTTCCCGTAATTCAATCATGTTGGCATTAACAAACGGTTCAGAAGTTTCACCATTGATCCATTTTTGAACTAGATCTTCATCTTGCTTCCATTCGTAATCAATTTCCTTAATACCATCAATTTTAAATAACTGATTTCTATGTTTTATAGCGAGGTACTTAAAATAATCTCTCCAAATCAGTTCAAAAATTAACCAATAAGTTGATTGATTTTTTTCAATCAGATTCTCATACTTTTTTACTTCCCAGTAAATAGTAACTGCAGATATACATCCATTAGCTAGCCATGGAGAAAACTTAGAACTATAATCAACTCCCAATAAACCATTACGAGTTTTTTTATAATACGATAGCTTCTTAGAATTAAAAAAATACTCTTTTAGGCGTTCAAGAGCTTCAGTTTCTCCTCCCGAAAAAGGAAAAGCAGAATACGCTGGAGTGTCAAACTCTTCAAATCCCAAATCTTGAAGTGTAATAAACTTAGTTTCCTCTTTAATTAAGTTGGAAATATTTTTCTTTATGGGATAAACTTCCTGTTCGATAACCCCATACTTCTCTAGTTTCTTACGAAACTCAGTAAAAATGTGAGGTGTTTGGCGGGTCTCGAAAGAAATGTTACTTGGTTCAACTAAAAATTGATCGTAATATTCAAACACCTCAACTTGCTCTGGAATTGATGATCTTATATATTGTATTTCAAGTGTTTCTTCACTTGTAAATTCCCTCTGAAAAAAAAGAGCATCCGCGTTATGCGTCAGACAAAATTTTGGCAAAAAAACTTGCGGATGCTCATAACATAAGAAGAGAGAAATGTTTAATTTTTTTAAATTCTCATGTAAATCATTAACAGATTCGATGATAAATTTGGCTCTATATTTTTCGGTTTTTTTAAATCCATATTCGTTTATTTTATAATGATTAGGATTAAAGCAATAAACAGCAATAACCTTGTCATAGTTGGCACAAGCTTTATAGAGAACTTTATTATTTCGTACTCTTAAGTTGTTGGTAAACCATACTATTGCTGTTTTAGATTTTTGCATTTTTTACTACAATATTTAACGTTATCCCAATCTCTTTCCCATTTTTTTCTCCAAACAAAGGGCCTTTCACATGAAGGACAAACTTTGGAAGGTAAATGTTGTTTTTTTACACCTTTCACTGTTCTGCTACTAATGCGTCAATCATTCCATTAAAAACAAAAGCATGAAAAGGTAAAACACTATACCAATACAGTCTTCCCCATATTCCTTTTGGTCTAAATACAGCGCGCTGGAATAATTGATTTTTAACTATCTTAAATTCTAACCAAGCTTCACCAGGTAATTTCATCTCTGCAAAAAGCAATAATCTTTTTCCCTCTTTATCAGCTAATAAAACACGCCAAAAATCCAAAGGATCTCCAGGTTCTAAATAAGAACTATGTGTTCTTCCTCTTCTTAAACCTACTCCTCCAACCAGCTTATCCATATAACCACGAATTTTCCATAACCAAGTAAAACTGTACCACCCATTTTCTCCTCCAATGGACCATATTTTATCAATAGTTTGTTCTTCATTACGAATTTGACGAGATCTTACATCTTTAAAACATCCAAATTGTGGTATTTGAATGTGCTTACTTAGTTGATCTTTAAAAACACCGCTACTTATAGCATCTTTCCAACTTGAGATAACGGCATTTTGTTCAATTTTTTGAAAAGCAACGTCTACTGCTTCTGAATATCTAATAGGTTCTACTCTCAGTAACTCGTTAATATTACTTGGTTTTGCGATCACTTCAACCTTCATACTATCTACCAATGCTTTTGCCAAATTGAATGAAGTTGACGTCACAAAATAGAGCCAGTAGGACGAAAGTCTTGGTGTTAGTACAGGCAATGTAAAAATGTACCTTTTTAAGCCTCTAACCTTAGCAAATTCTAATAACATTTGTTTGTAGGTTAACACTTCAGGTCCACAGATATCAAAAGATTTGTTGTGAACTTTCTCATTTCCTAATCCATTAACTAAAAAACTTAATACATCTCTAATAGCTATTGGTTGCGTTTTCGTATTTAACCATTTCGGAGTAATCATTACAGGAAGCTTTTCAACTATATCTCTAATGATTTCGAAAGATGCACTTCCACTTCCTACAATTATTCCAGCTTTAAATGTGGTTAAAGCATACTTATTTGACGTTAACGTTTGCTCAACTTGTAAACGAGATTGTAAATGTTTGGATAAGGAATTATCATTTACAATTCCACTTAAATAGATTACTTGCTTACAATTTGTCTTTTCAACGAGTTTTTTAAAATTGTCTGCACATTTTTTTTCTAAGTCTTCAAAATCTCCAGAACTTGAGGACATTGAATGAATAAGATAATATGCAGCATCAATATCTTTTGGTAACTCTGGTAGATTCTCTTTTAAAAAATCTACTTTTAAAAACTCTATATTTTCCTTGTTTTCAATTTCATCTGGAATTCTATTTAAATCACGGACACAACAAACAAGTTCATGATTGTTTTCCAACAATTGAAGCACCAAGCGTTTTGCTATATAACCCGTTGTACCTGTGATTAAAATTTTCATTCCTTATGAAATTGTTTTTTTAGGTCTCTGATATTCGTATCTTTTATTAGATTCAGGAATAGCATACGCATCTAAACCATTAATGGCAGCAACATTCCCTTTTGCTAAATCTAAAAAGCCATCTTGAGCATTATACATTTCTTCTTTTACATAAAAGAATTGAATTTCTCCTACAACCAGAAGTGTATCATTAGCTTTAATATAATGCTCCTCTATAAATTTCATAGCGATTTGCACTGGAGACTCTTTTACAAATGGCGCATGAAAATCATTCTTATACTCAGGATTCAGAGCAGTCATATTAAATTCTGAAATACTCTTGTCATATTTAGCCGAAGTATGATGAGCATCTTGTGTAAACTCTTTAGAAATATGATTAACTGTATAATATCCTGTGTTTATAATATTCTCATAGGTGTTTCTTGGAACAGTCGTAGGCCTTAAAATGAAACCTAACAAAGGTGGATTGGACCCTAAATGAACAATTGAACTAAAAACAGCTACGTTCTCCTCTCCTTCATTAGAAACTGTTCCTAATAAATTTGCAGATTTGTAACCTGATAAACTATTCATTAAGTTAATCCTATGAATTTTATCAAACTCATTAATATGTTGTTTTTCGAATAGCTTCATTAATACTTATAGAAATTGTTAATTTTAATGTTAGTTGCCTTTAAATCGTGCATTAAATTGTAAAGGCCAAAAAACGTTCTGTTTATATAAATAAAGTGCTTTGAACCACGATTTCCATTCATATTTCTTAGTTCTGTATTTTTTGCATACTTAGTTCCTAATTCGGTGATTTTACCAAAGAAATCTTTATCCGAAAAATCAAAAACTTCTTGATGAAAAGGTTGTGTGAACAGACTTAACATTTCGTGAAACATGTCCTTAAAGAAAACTATTTCTTCAGGAGAATCATCCTTTCTTAATATTTCTAATTCATATAATTTCTTTTCGAAAAAATCTGGATTGGATATATTCTCTTTCTTTGCTAGCTCGAAATAAGGAATATAGAATTCTTCAGGAACTTCTTTCATGCAACCAAAGTCAAGAACAATAAGTTCATTGTCTTTAGATACAAGAAAGTTTCCAGGATGCGGATCTGCATGTACTTTTCTAAGCTTATGCATTTGATACATGTAGAAATCCCAAAGGGCTTGTCCTAATTTTGTCGCTGTTTGTTTATTTGCATTCCTAGCAGTAAATTCAGAAAGATGAACACCTTCCATCCAATCCATTGTTATTATTCTATCAGAAGAGAATTCAGTGTAGTAATTCGGGAACTTAAGATTCTCAATATGTTTACAAGCATCAACAATAGCTTGACTTTGAGAAACTTCTAAAACATAATTTGTTTCTTCAATTAATTTATCTTCTACTTCTTTGAAATACTTATCACTATCCTTTCCTCTAATATTAAACATTTTAATAGCAATAGGTTTTACTAATGCTAAATCTGTCGAAATACTCTCAGCTACACCTGGATATTGAATTTTTACTGCGTATTTTTTTCCATCTTTAACAGCTAAATGCACCTGTCCGATACTCGCACCACTAACTGCTTCTAGATTAAACTCATCAAATAAGTCATCAGGATTCTTACCGAAATACTTCTTAAAAGTTTTTTTCACCAAAGGTGCCGATAACGGAGGCACGGAGAATTGAGATAATGAAAACTGCTCAACATAAGCTTGAGGAAGAATTCCTTTCTCCATGCTTAACATTTGAGCAACTTTTAGCGCACTACCTTTCAACTGCTTTAAACCATTATAAATATCCTCTGCATTATCCTTATTTAATTGTTCCTTGGCTTCATCCTCTCCATTAACAATTTTGTTGCCATAGTATTTTAAATAATTCACACCAACTTTAGCTCCAGTCTGAACTAATTTTGATGCGCGTTGAATTTTTGATGTAGGTATATTATCTATCGTTTTCATTTGCCAATCGTTTCTTTATATAAAAATTTACCTAAATCAATTACACTTTTTACAGGAGCAATATTCAATAACTCAAAACTTGCATTAACTGATTTTTCAATAAATACATCTGTTTTCTCAAAAGAATTTGAAGTGTCCTCTAACCAAAACTTTAAGGTTATTACAAATTGCATCCAAGCACTCTCTGCAATTGCTTTGTCTTGAATTTTTTCAATTCTATCTTGCTTGAAATCTAGTTTTGGAATCTCTAAAGTGTGAACGAAATTTTGAAAATGTTTCTTTAATCCAGATAACATTTTAACCTTTTTAAGATTGTCTTTTTGATGTTTCAAAGCATAAATCACATAACTTCTATTTGCAATAAAAATTTCAAATATTGTATAGTAATAGCTTAGTAATTTATTTTGAGCATTATACGTTTCGACATCCTCACTTTTTACTAATAATGATAGTGTATTTGTATGGAAAATTTCAAATATTGAGTTTTGAAGAGACTCAAATGAAGTAAAATGTTCGTAAAATATTTGTTCAACAAAATTATTGTTTTTACTGAACAAATATATTGACTTAGGGTTTTCATTATAAGTTAATACATAGTCCATGTATTTCTCAATTATAAAGTCTTTTGTAATATTCTTTTTTTTAGCCATTGGAATTATTTTACTTCTTCAAAGATACGATTTTTTGTTTAAGAATTATGGAAATAATATAAACAAAAATAAATTTTAACTTTATTTTAATAGTAATACTATTATATTTGCAAAAAAAACAATCAAATATGGATGAATTACTTTCAAATTTGAAAATAGAAGTACCAGAAGGTATTTATATTAAGAATCCAGAATCGTCGGAATTAGGTAAAAAAATAGTTGAGAATAGTATTATACTGATAGATGAAATTGGATTTGAAAACTTTACGTTTAAAAAGTTAGGGCAATTAATTAAATCTAACGAAAGCTCTATTTACAGATATTTTGAAAGTAAACATATGCTTTTAATCTACTTAAGTGCGTGGTATTGGAGATGGATAGAGTATCAATTAGTTATTGAAACTTTTAGCTTAAAAGACACCAAAGAAAAACTTGTTCGTGCCATTGATGTTGTAACCAGAACTACGAAAGAGGATAATGATTTCTCTCATATTAACGAGGTAATTTTAAACAGAATCATTATTAACGAAAATTCAAAATCCTACTTAACCAAAAGTGTAGATTCAGAAAATAAACAAGGATATTTTTTACCTTATAAAAGAGTAGTAAGACGTTTAGCAGATATGATTTCGAGTCATAATAGCGATTATAAATATCCTTTGAGTTTAGCTAGCTCTGTTACGGAGGGAGCTTTACATCAACAATTTATTAAACTACACTTTACAACAATTACAAATTGTAATGACGATATTACACCAACAAATTTTTACACTGATTTAATTCTAAAAACTTTAACTAATGACTAATCAACAACTAACTCCTTGGAAACGCTTTTTAGGATTACTTAAATTAGAAAGAAAAGATATATTCCAAATTGCGTATTACGCAATCTTTGAAGGGCTTGTTTCGCTATCTCTTCCGCTAGGAATTCAGGCAATCATCAATTTATTACAAGGCGCGCAGGTTTCGGTCTCATGGATTGTTCTAGTAGTTTTAGTAACTATTGGAGTGATTTTTTCAGGGGTTCTAAAATTAATGCAGCTTAGAATTATTGAAACCATTCAACAACGCATATTTACTAGAGCTTCATTCGAATTGAGTTATCGTTTTCCAAAAATAAAAATGAAGGAATTACGAAATTATTACTTACCAGAATTAGCCAATAGATTTTTCGATACCTTGACAATTCAAAAAGGTTTATCAAAGATTTTAATCGATGTGCCATCAGCATTCTTACAAATTATTTTTGCAATGTTGTTATTATCATTTTATCATCCATTTTTTATCATTTTTGGTTTGCTTTTAATGGTTTTAATTTACAGCGTATTTAAGTTAACTGCGCAACGTGGTATTGAAACTAGTTTAGATGAATCTAAAAATAAATACAAGGTTGCACACTGGTTGCAAGAAGTAGCTCGATCTGTTGTAAGTTTTAAGCTTTCTGGTAAAACAAGTTTAGCACTAGATAAAAACGATAGTTTGGTACACAAATATTTAGATTCTCGTGAAAGTCACTTTAAAATTTTGATCATTCAATTCATTCAAATGATAAGCTTTAAAGTTCTTGTAACTGCTGGTTTACTATTGATTGGTGGATTTTTAGTGTTAGATCAAAAAATGAATATTGGTCAATTTGTTGCAGCAGAAATTATCGTGCTATTGGTAATAAACTCTGTTGAAAAATTAATTTTAGGTTTAGAGTCTTTCTACGATGTATTAACTTCAATTGAAAAATTAGGGCAAGTAGTTGACAGACCAATAGAATCTCAGAATGGAGAAGTTATTGAAGGTGACTTGGAGGTTCAATTACAAGATGTATCTTACGAAGTATCTAATAGAAAGACACCTATATTGAGTAATATAAATTTTGAGATTTACAAACAAGACAGAATTTTAGTTCAAGGAGAAAGTGGGTCGGGTAAATCAAGTTTACTACAATTAGTGGCAGCTGTAAATGAACCAACTTCAGGGCACATTTATGTTAATAATCTTTCCATGCAAAGCTTACATGTCAATTCATATCGATCTAATTTAGGACTTTCATTATCGGAAGAAACTCCTTTTGAAGGAACATTTAGAGAAAATATAACATTCGGAAATCTTGAAGTAAAAGACCAAGAAATATATGAAGCTTTAGATATTGTGGGATTAACAGAATTTCTAAAAATTCAACCTAAAGGTTTGAATACTATTTTAAACCCAGAAGGAAAGCAAATTGCTTATACGATTGCTAAAAAAATAATTTTAGCTAGAGCAATTGTTAAAAAACCTAAATTATTGATTTTGGAAGATCCTTTAGATCAGTTCCAACAGGAAGAGACGAAAGAAATAATAAACTATTTAACGAGTCCAGAAAGACCTTGGAGTCTTATTGTTGTGAGCAGCAATCCAAATTGGAAGAAACGTTGTAATAAATATATAATCTTAGAAAAAGGTCAAATTAAACAATAGAGCTATGCTAAACATATCGAACAATCCGGTTTCAAAAAATGTTGATTTGACAAAGTTCAAATCAGGAAAAGACATATTTACAAAAGAGTATTATAAAACGTTTCGAAAGTTTTTATTGGCGTTTTCATTTATTATATTAATCATATTATTCCTACCGTGGACTCAAAATATTTCAGGGAAAGGTAATGTAACCACATTGCAACCAAATCAAAGACCTCAAACACTTCAATCTCAAATACCAGGTAGAATTGAGGAATGGTTTGTTAGAGAAGGAGATTTTGTAAAAAAAGGTGATACAATTCTAAGAATTTCAGAAATCAAAAGTGATTATTTTGATACTCGATTAACTGAAAGAACTCAGGAGCAATTAAATGTAAAGTCACAATCGGTAGATGCTTATAATAATAAAGTTATTCAACTTGAAAGACAAATAAATGCTCTGAAAAGAGAGAAACAATTGAAACTACAGCAAGCCAATAATAAATTATTACAGGCTCATTTACAGGTGAAAAGTGATAGTATCGATTTAAAAGCTGTAGAAACCAAAAATACAATTGCTAAAACACAATTTGATCGTGTAATTAATCTTCAAAAAGAAGGTTTGAAAGCTGTAAAAGATGTTGAGGAAAAAAGAGCAAAGTTTCAAGAAGCGGCAGCAAAGTTAATTTCTCAGCAAAATAAGTATTTAGCATCTCAAAATAAAGTTATAAATGCTAGGTTAGATTTATCTACAATCAATACAAGTTACGATGATAAAATAGCCAAAGCTAGTAGTAATTTATTTACAGCTAAATCGGCGGCATTGGATACAAGAGCTCAAGTTTCTAAATTAGAAACAAATGTTGCGAATTATACAAGAAGAAATAATTTACTTTTTATAACAGCACCGCAAGATGGGTTTATTAACAAAGCGATTAAGTCGGGTATTGGAGAAACCTTTAAAGAAGGTGAACAATTAGTGGGAATTATGCCTGCTAATTATGAATTAGCCGTTGAGATGTATGTAAGACCAATCGATTTACCTTTAATTCATATTGATGAAGATGTTCGAGTACAATTTGATGGTTGGCCAGCAATCGTTTTTAGCGGATGGCCTAACGTTTCCTATGGAACTTATGGAGCTAAAGTTGTAGCAATTGAAAATTTTATTAGCGATAATGGCATGTACCGAGTTTTGTTAGCCCCAAACCAAGATACAGAACCATGGCCAGAAGCTATTCGTGTAGGTTCTGGAGCAAAAACTATTGCTTTGTTAGACAACGTTCCTATTTGGTTTGAATTATGGAGACAAATTAACAGCTTCCCTCCTAACTTCTATCAGCCTGATTCAAAAGTAAAAGATTCTAATAAAAAGAAGAAGTAATGAAGAAAACTCTTAGTTTTTTACTCGTACTATCTGGTTTAGTTACTTTTTCTCAATCAGATATAGACAATGTATTATCTCTAAAAGAATATATTGGATATGTAAAAAAGTTTCATCCAATTGTTAAACAAGCACAATTGAAAACGACTGAAGGTGAAATTAAATTAATGAAAGCTCGTGGTGCTTTTGATCCGAAATTAGAGGTAGATTATGACCGTAAGAAGTTTAAAAACACCAATTATTTTGATAAGCTCAATACCACTTTTAAAATACCAACTTGGTATGGAATAGAGTTTAAAGGTAATTATGAGAAAAATTCAGGGGTGTTTTTGAATCCAGAATTTACAGTTCCTGAAGAAGGATTATACAGTGCTGGTGTTTCTGCCTCCTTAGCTCGTGGCTTACTAACGAATGAACGAATGGCAACGCTTAAAAAGGCCAAAATTTATAACTCACAAGCCAGAGCAGATCAGCAAATGTTGGTGAATGAAATATTGTACAATGCCATTCTTACTTATTTTGAATGGCTAAAAGAATACGAAAAACAAAATACTTATACTTCTTTTTTAAGAAATGCTAAACAGCGTTTCAACAATGTTAAAAGAAGTTATGACGAAGGTGATAAACCAGCAGTAGATACTTTAGAAGCTACTATAAATCTAAATAATCGAATTTTGGATTTAGAAAAAGCGAAGTTAAACTACATAAAATCGAAGTTAAAGCTTGCCAATTATTTATGGTTAGATAACAATTTACCATTAGAGCTTGAAGAAAATATCATTCCCGATTCGAATACTCTTGCTGACATCGACAATACACTTAATACAACCACACTGAACAATAATCAGACAATTGTGGATAATCACGTTAAGGTTCGTTCTTTAGAGTATAAAAAGGCGAATTTAATCATTGATAAAAGATTAAGATTGAATAATTTATTACCTAAAGTTGATGTAGAATATAATTTTCTAACATCAAAGTTTGGTGATTTATCAAATCTGGATACAGATAATTATAAAGCTGGATTAAATGTTAGTATTCCTCTCTTTTTAAGAAAAGAACGTTCTGATTTAAAATTAGCTAGATTAAAATTACAAGATATTGATTTTGTTATTTCATCTAATAAGGCGAATATTTCAAATAAAATTAGTGCTGTACAAAATGAAATTAGTTCTTATTTAGAACAAAATAGAGTTTTAAATAATCTTGTAAAAGATTATCAAGTTTTGGTTAAGGCTGAAGAGCGAATGTTTGTTTTAGGTGAAGGATCTTTATTCAGAATTAATTATCGTGAAGCCAAATTAATTGAAACACAACTAAAAGTTATTGATAATTATAACAAGTATTTCGGAGCAAAAGCTTCTCTGTATCAAATTGTCAACAATCAGTTTGTAGAATAAACAAAAAAACTGTCCTAATAATAAGGACAGTTTTGCATATGGTTAAAGTTAAAAAGTATGTATAATTTTCTAGTTTAGCTTAAATACTACTGGGAAAGAATATCTAGTATTCACTTTTTGCCCATTCTTAACTGCAGCTTTAAACTCTGGTAATTTTTCTATTAATTCCTTAGCTGCCTTTTCTAAATCCGCTCCATTGCTTGGTCCTTTTGCCTCGATATTTACAACATCTCCATCGGTATTTACTACAAACTTAACATATACCTTTCCTTCGATGTTTTTATCAATAGCTTGAGCTGGATAAGCAAAATTATCTTGGATATGCTCTACTAAGTTTTTGTTAAAGCAATCTATTGAAGTATCTCCTGAAGATTTACAACCTTTAAATTGTGGAATAGTTTCAACATCTTTAAAATCATATACTGTTGCAACTACAGCTTTTTTCGGTGCTTTTCTAACATTTGAAGGCTTTACACCTGGAATTCTGAAAGTAATAGGTAAACCATACTTTACAGTAACTGGAGTACCAGATTGTTTACCTGGAATGAACTTTGGTAACTTCTTCATAATTCTTTCTGCTTCTTTACCTAACTCTTCTCCTTTGTATGGTGAAACAATTTTCATTTTATCCACATTTCCTTCTCTGTCGATAACAAAATGTACTATAACTCTACCTTGAATTCCTCTATCAAAAGAGTTTTCAGGGTACTTTAAATTTTTCTTAATATGGTTAGCTAATTCAGCTTTAAAACATTTTTCTTGTTTATAAATAGCAACGCTCTCACAATTTTTAAATAATGGAATCTCGTCTACATAGTTAAAAGGAATAACTTTCATACCAGCATTTTTATCAACAGAAATACTATTAACGATTTCTGTTTTTTCTTTAATCTTAGCCAGTTTGTGTGAATAATCATTCGTCATAACTCCTGTAGCTTCATCTCTCTTTCTCACAACTCTTCTTCTTGATGTAACCTGAACTGCAACTTTAGCCTCTTTAGTATTCTTATCTGCTTTTTCAATCGAGCATTTAGTAATACTGTTTAAATCTAATACAGATTCTTCTTGCTTGTCACATGTTTTTGTTGATTGGGCAGTAACCTGTGCTGCACAAAAAACTAAAATTGAAAGTATTGCTTTTTTAACCATAATTTCTAGGGGTGTTTGAATTACATGGATAAAAGTAACAAACTAATACAAAATCAATTAATAATAATACTTTTTTAACCTGATAGCTTCGTTAAACTGCAATTTAACTTAGATGAATGGTTTTTAAAGTATTAAATTATCAATAAAAAAGATTAAAAACTGATATTTAATCAAGTTTAAGCTAGTTTTGTTTGAGATTTCATAAACTTAGTCAGTAAAAAATAAATATTTAATAAATACAGATAAGCCATTTTTAGTTTCCTAGTAAAACTATTTCAAGAACTTATTTACTTCGTACTTGTAAAAATATCATCTTTAATTTTTGGTAAATGTAGTTTGTAGATTACCGAAAAAGTTCTGATTATAATAATTACTGATGCAGATATGATAAAGTTAATGTCATCATTTAAGTGAACCTCTTTCAGCAGTAAATAAACCAAACCTCCTGTTAAACAAGCAGAAGCATAAATCTCTTTTTTGAATATTAATGGAACTTCTCTTGATAACACATCACGTATTACACCTCCGAAAACCGCAGAAACCATTCCCATTATAATCGCAACAATAGCTGGTAAGTCCAAACTTAAACCTTTTTGTAATCCTAACAACGTAAACACGCTAATACCTATGGTATCAAATAGAAAGAAGGTTTTTCTTAGTGGAGCGATTTTACTTTTAAATAAAAATGTGCAAACCACAGCTATTAATATGGTATAGATATAATTAAGATCACCTATCCAATTAATAGGATGAGAATTTATCAAAATATCTCTCAGCATTCCTCCTCCTACTGCTGTAACAAATGCGAGAATTATTACTCCAAATAAATCAAACTCTTTTTTAGATGCAACTAAAGCACCGCTAATTGCGAAAGCAAAGGTTCCTAGAATATCAATAACATATATTATATCCATAGGTAAAAAAGTTTTATTTGTTGATAAACTTAATATTTAATCTTTTTTGAATTTGATGAATATTCTCAATTTCATTAGATAAAACAAAAGCTTGAGATATTCCTCTATTTCCTCCTCTCGCAGTACGTCCACTTCTGTGTGTGTAATACTCTAACTGCTCAGGTAACTGATGATGAACTACAAAATTTAAATTTTGTACATCGATACCACGAGCAGCAACATCGGTTGAAACTAAGTATTGTAAGCTTTGATTTTTAAAAGCTCGCATTACTTTATCTCTTTCAATTTGTTTCATATCTCCTTCTAAAACACCAATAGTAAATCCATCTTTCGTTAATTCCTCTGTTAGTTTTCTAGCTCCAGCTTTTGTTCTAACGAATATGATTCCTCTTTCATCTTGTCTACCTTCTAAGAAAGAAATTATTTCAGCAGTTTTATTGGCTAAGGTTACAACTTTATAATAGTGTGTAATGTTTTCATTTACTACAGAAGCGGGATTTATTTCTACTCGTTTCGCATTGATATTCATGTAAGTTTTTACAATACGACGAATTTCATCAGGCATCGTTGCAGAGAACAACCAAGTACTTCTATCTCCAGAGGTGTATTTTAAAATTCTATTGAGTTCTTGTTTGAAACCCATACTCAACATTTCGTCAGCTTCATCTAAAACAAGAGTTTTAATATTCTTAAGATCTATCTCTCCTCTTTCAATTAAATCTATTAGTCTACCTGGAGTCGCTACAACTATGTGAGTGGTTCTTTGTAAGTTCTTTATTTGTCTTTCAATTTTCTCTCCTCCATAAACACCTTCAACGAAAATCTTGTAATCAACATATTTAGTAAACTTAAAGAGTTGTTTTTTTATTTGTTGAACTAATTCTCTGGTAGGTGATAATATTAATGATTGAATCGCATCTGATTCAGGATTAATTTGATGTAAAATAGGTAGTCCGAAAGCAGCAGTTTTTCCTGTTCCAGTTTGAGCTAAACCAATGAAATCAGCTCTTTCTGTTAATAAGGTAGGAATTGCTTTCTCTTGAATTTCTGTAGGGGTTTTAATACCTAATTCTTTTAAACCTTTTATAAAGTCTTTACGAATACCTAAATCTAAAAATGTTGACATCTGTTTTTCTTTAGACCGCAAAGATAGGTTTATTTAATACGGTAAAAGCAAATTCGTAATGTTTTCAGTAATTCTTGTTGGTCTAAAAGTTTTGCTATTTAATAAACACCAAGTTGTTTTCGCTGAAACCAATAAAATATCGCCTTTATAAATTTCAACATGTCGAACAGATTTAACACCAGCAGTCTCTCCAACCCAAGTCTTTAAAGTAACTACATCACCCAAAGTTGCCTGATTTTTATAATCAATTTCATGTTTTAAAACCACCCAAATATAATTGTTATCAGAAACGTTTTTTGTTAATTCTGCCCAATGCAATTTTGCCACATCTTGCACCCATTGCACGTAAACAACATTATTGACATGATTTAATTCATCTATTTCTTCTGAAACAACAGTTCTTGAAGTACTATAAATATTGCTTGAATTCATATTAACAAACTTACATAACTAAGCGTATAATTTCGTTACTTTGTTTACTAATTTTCTACTATACTTTTCCAACATGAACCAAATTGCCAATGAACTTTCTACAGAGAAAGTAAGTACATTACTACTAAAACAATCTATTCCTGCAGCCGTTGGTATTTTGGTAATGTCAATAAATATGATTGTTGATACCATTTTTGTTGGACAATGGATTGGAGTTTTGGCAATTGCAGCAATTACGGTTGTTTTACCTATTGGATTTTTAATTTCCTCTATTGGAATGGCCATTGGTATTGGAGGAAGTTCAGTTATTTCATTGGCATTAGGAGCTGATAAAGTAGAAAAAGCGAAGAAAGTATTTGGAAACCAAATTAGCTTAACCACACTTTCCTCTGTTATTCTGGTAACTATTTGTTTACTCTTTGAAGAGTCTGTGTTAAAATTATTTGGAGCAAATGGAAATATATTAGAGCCTGCACTTCCCTATTTTAGAATTATAATTATTGGAGTACCATTTTTAGCATATGCCATGATGGGAAATCCGATTATTAGAGCTTTAGGAAAACCAACCTATGCAATGATTGCATTGATTTTACCAGCTATAGCCAATATCATTTTAGATATCATATTCATCAAAGTTTTGGGTTGGGGAATGTTCGGAGCTGGTTTAGCTACATCTATTGCTTATGCTGTTTGCGGACTATTTATTCTAGGTTTCTTATTATCTAAAAAGAGTAATCTTAAAATAGGTTTAAGTTATTTAAAACTTGAAAAAAGTATCGTATCTGAAATCAGCTCATTAGGAAGTATTACATTGGTAAGACAAGGAACCGTAAGTGTACTAACCATCATTTTAAACTATTCTTTATTTAAATATGGAAATGAATCATCTGTTGCAGTTTTTGGTATCATTAACAGACTAATGATGTTTATCTTCTTTCCTGTCTTCGGAATTGTTCAAGGGTTTTTACCAATTGCTGGTTATAATTATGGTGCAGAATTATATGACCGCGTAAAAGATGTTTTAAATACTGCTAATAAATACGGTACCATTATCTGCATCTTTATTTTTATTGCGGTTTATTTCTTCAATTATGAAATGACAGCCGTTTTCACAAACGATGCTGAGTTGTTAGAACAAACACCTAATGCAATTTTAACTACACTTTTAGCCACACCGTTCATTGCGTTTCAATTAGTTGGTGCTTCTTATTTTCAGGCGGTAGGAAAAGCTAAACCTGCATTAATATTAACCTTATTACGACAATCAATTTTCCTGATTCCGTTTATAATTTTATTACCAATGTTTTTTGGACTAAACGGTATATGGTTTTCTTTTCCAATTTCTGACCTTCTAGCTACCGTCGTTACTTACTTTTACGTAAGGAAAGAAATTTCATTATTAAAAAATTAACATTTATAAATTCGTTCAAAAGAAATAGTTTTATTACTTTTGAAACGTTCATTTCAAATATATGCCAAAAACAGAAACATTTGATAAAGAATTAGTGATTAAACAAGTAACCGAAGTATTTCATGAAAAAAGTTACTCGTTAACCTCTATGCAAGATTTAGTTGACGCAACTGGTTTAAATAGATCAAGTATCTATAACACCTTTGGAAGTAAATTAGATTTGTATATGTTATGCTTAAAAGATTATCAAAAGATATCTATGAACTATATCAACGAAATTCTTTCCTCAAGTAACTGTTATGTTAATACTATAGAGCGAATTTTTAATTTAAATGCACATTGTGAAAATGGATGTTTAATTAATAGTTGTGTTACTGAAATGGCCAATCAAGAAAACACAATCAACTCGTTTCTAAAAAAACATGATTATGGCATGGTTAATCTTTTTAAAGATATTGTAGAAAAAGGTCAGGAACAAGGATCAATAAACACTAATAAGACTGCTTATGAATACGCAATTTATTTAGTTTCATCTTTGAAAGGTTTCAATTTATCAACAGTTTTAATGGACAATTCTAAGGACAAACAGAGTATTATTAGTACAATACTATCTGTCTTGAACTAATTTTTTTTATCACTATTTGAAATGATTGTTTCAAATAAAAAAACAAAACATTATGAGTAAATTAAAAAACAAAGTAGCCGTAATAACAGGAGCTAACAGTGGTATTGGATTAGCAACTGCAAAACTATTTTTAGAAGAAGGTGCAAAAGTTGTTCTTTCAGGAAGACGACCAGAAGCACTTGAAGAAGCTTCCAAAGAATTAAGCGGTGATTATTTAACTGTTGTAGCTGATGTTTCCAAGCCAGAAGACAACAAAAAATTAATTAAGGAAACAGTAAATAAGTATGGTAAAATTGATGTTTTATTTCTAAATGCTGGAATTGCTCCAATTTCACCAACAAATGAAATAACTGACGAACATTATAACGAGGTATTTGACACGAATGTGAAAGGTCCGATTCTAGCTGTAAAGGAAGCACTACCAAACTTAAATGACAACGGTTCAATCTTATTTACAAATTCAATCGTTCATCAGAAAGGGTTTGAAGGCTTTAGTGTTTATTCTGCAAGTAAAGGAGCCTTAAGAGCGTATTCAAGAGTATTAACATCTGAAGTAAAAGATCGTGGAATTCGAGTAAACTCAATTGCTCCAGGTCCAATTGAAACTCCAATTTATGGAAAGATGAATTTACCAGGTGAAGTTGTTGAGGAAATGGGTAAAGGTTTTGCTCAAAGTGTTCCATTAGGAAGGTTCGGACAATCTGAAGAAGTAGCTAAGACAGCTTTATTCTTAGCCTCTGATGATGCTTCATATATTAACGGAGTTGAACTTGAAGTAGATGGAGGATTAAGTCAAATCTAAACCATAAATCAAAAAAATCAATACTTTGGGTTTAACCTAAAGTATTGATTCTCCATTTAAATTTGTAGTAAGAACCGAACTCATCAAATCGAAAAACGGTCTTAATGCCCTGTAAGAAGCATCTATTTCTTTCATAAAATTACTTGATAATACTTCTTCATCGGTAAAATTACGAACTGCTATGTATCCTTTTTTGCGAAGTAAATCGATATCTGGATGCGTTTTATCGAATCCTTTTGGAGCCGTCTTTAATTCGTCTCCTTCAAATTTATTTCCAAAATACTTATTAAACGTTTTATCGGCTAAAATCTCCCTGAATTCCGAAGCATCAATTTCTATTTCTTTCCTGATTCTATATAAATCTTCTTTATTAGGTTCCCAAAACCCTCCAGCTAGAAAACTCTCGCCTGGTTTAATTCTTAAATAATACCCACCTCTTAAATGTGCTCCACTTCTGGAAAAAGAGCCTGCGAAATGAGTTTTGTAGGGCGTTTTATCTTTAGAAAAACGAACATCACGATAAATCCTGAAAAATTTATGCTTTTCAATTTCATCGTGTACTTCTAAATTTTCCTGTATCGTTTTATAAAATTGTTTCACTTCTTTTTGAACAGCATCAAAGTCTTTTTTGTTTTCAGCAAACCAATCTCTATTATTATTTTCTGATAACTTGTTTAAGAAATCAAAGGTTGATTTTTCTATTTGCATTTCGATTTATTTGTGATTACAAAATACAAAAAAGCTCAAAACCATACGATTTTGAGCCTCTTAATATTTATAAGAAAATTTTCTTATTAAACGTTAAATCTAAAATGCATTACATCGCCATCTGCAACAACATATTCCTTCCCTTCTACTCTAACTTTACCAGCTTCTTTCACTTTCGCTTCACTACCGTAGGTTTCATAATCATTATAGCTAATAGTTTCTGCTCTAATAAATCCTTTTTCAAAGTCAGTATGAATAACTCCAGCAGCTTGCGGTGCAGTAGCTCCCACAGGAATGGTCCAAGCTCTTACCTCTTTAACACCTGCTGTAAAATATGTTTGCAAGTTTAATAATTTATATGCCGAACGAATCAAACGAGAAACTCCAGGTTCATCTAATCCAATATCTGATAAGAACATTTGACGTTCTTCATAGTCATCTAATTCTGCAATGTCAGCTTCAGTAGCAACAGCTAAAACTATAATTTCAGCATCCTCGTCTTTTACAGCTTCTTTCACTTTATCAACATAGGCATTACCATCTTTTGCAGCTGCTTCATCAACATTACAAACATACATTACAGGTTTTGCTGTAATAAATTGCATCGATTTCACTAACTCCTCTTCTTTTTCAGTAAATTCAATAGTTCTTACTGATTTTCCTTCTAATAAAACCGCTTGAATTTTCTCTAAAAGCGCCAGCTCAGCTTGGGCTTCTTTGTTTCCAGTTTTAGCAGCTCTTTTCACCTTCTCTAATCGTTTTTCAACTGCTTCTAAATCTTTTAACTGTAACTCAATATCAATAGTTTCCTTATCTCTAATCGGATCTACAGAACCATCAACGTGCACTATATTATCGTTATCAAAACAACGTAAAACGTGCAAAATAGCATCAGTTTCTCTAATATTTGCTAAGAATTGATTCCCTAAACCTTCACCTTTACTTGCTCCTCTTACTAATCCAGCAATATCAACAATTTCTACAGTAGCAGGAATAACTTTTTCAGGATTTACTAATTCCTCTAATTTTTCTAACCTTGGATCAGGCACATTTACCACTCCTAAGTTCGGTTCAATAGTACAGAAAGGAAAGTTTGCACTTTGCGCTTTTGCATTTGATAAACAATTAAATAATGTTGATTTTCCAACATTTGGTAATCCTACTATTCCAGCTTTCATGTTTCTTAAAATATTTAGATAAAAAATACAAGTATTAATGACTTGATTTTTGCGGTGCAAATATACAATTTTCAAGCAAAAAAAATCCCGAGTATTTACTCAGGATTTTCTTTAATTCTTAAATTTTATTTTAGTCGTTATGCATAAATCGTTGTTTTGCTAACAACTCTTCCTCTGTCTCTACATTGTTTTCATCTGGAACACAACAGTCTACAGGACAAACAGCAGCACATTGAGGCTCTTCATGAAAACCTTTACATTCAGTACACTTATCTGCAACTATATAGTAAATTTCATCGGAAATAGGCTCTTGATCTTCATTAGCATTAGCACTATTTCCATTTGGTAAAACAATGTTTCCATCTAAATCAGTTCCATCAGAATATTTCCATTCTTCTGCACCTTCATATATTGCTGTGTTTGGGCACTCAGGTTCGCAAGCACCACAATTTATACATTCATCTGTTATAATAATCGCCATAGCTAATCTATTTCAGTTTTGTAACTTTGCAGTTGCAAAAATAAAGCCAATTTAATTTAGAACCAATTTAAATGGATAAAATCGAAAAACGAATTAATTCGTTTGTACAATTAGGACAATTTTTAGGACAATTCTCAAGAGAAAACATCGAGAGAAATGATACAATTGCTCTAAATGAAATGTTTTTTGATGGATTTAAACATCAGCTAAAATTAGCAGAGGAATCAAATACTTGGTTTACAAAGGAGAACCTTTTGTTTGCTTGTGAAAATTGGTCAAATGCTTTGACAGTTGAAAATATCAAAAAATGGATTTTTGAGGAAGATTTGAATAATACAACGAATAAAAAAGTTGCCATTGTTATGGCTGGTAATATTCCGTTGGTTGGTTTTCATGATTTTCTTTCTGTATTACTTTCTGGTCATTCTGTTTTGGCGAAACTATCAAGTAATGACAAACATTTACTTCCTTTTTTAGCTAAGTTCCTAGAATTTTCCAACGAAGAGTTTAAAGGTAAAATTGAATTTACCAATGATAAGCTTCAAAACTTTGATGCAGTAATTGCTACAGGAAGTGATAATACTTCTAGGTATTTTGAATACTATTTTAAAGACAAACCGAACATTATTCGTAAAAACAGAAATTCAGTTGCTGTAATAACAGGTACTGAAAATGAATCGGATTTTGAATCATTGAGTGAAGATGTTTTTAGGTATTTCGGTTTAGGTTGTCGTTCTGTATCTAAATTATTTGTTCCTCGAGGTTTTGATTTTGATGCATTTTTCAGAGGAATGTTTAAAAAACAGGATATTATTAACAATACAAAATACGCTAACAACTACGATTACAATAAAGCTGTGTATTTAATGAGTGAGTTTGATATTTTAGAGAACGGATTCTTAATGATTAAAGAGGATGAAAGCTACTCCTCTCCTATTGCTTCTGTTTTCTATGAATATTATGATGATCCAGTAGACTTAAAAATAAAGTTGTACGAAGATCGTGAAAAAATACAGTGTATCGTAGCGAAAGATTTTATTGAAAATGAGGTTAAATTTGGGCAGACACAACATCCAAATTTATGGGATTATGCAGATGGAGTTAATACTTTAAAGTTCTTATCAACCATTTAATAAAATTGTAATGAAAAAACATAATTTTAGTGCAGGTCCGTGCATATTACCTGAAAGTGTATTACAAAAAGCTTCTGAAGCTGTTGTAAACTTTAATAATGACGATTTATCTTTGATTGAAATTTCTCACAGAAGCAAACCTTTTGTTGATGTAATTGAAAAGGCTAGAAATTTGGCTTTAGAACATTTGAATCTTCAAGATAAAGGTTATACAGCTCTTTTTCTTCAAGGTGGAGCAAGTTCTCAGTTTTTAATGACGGCCTATAATTTTTTGCATAAAAAAGCCGCTTATTTAAATACTGGAACTTGGAGCAGCAAAGCAATCAAAGAAGCTAAATTATTCGGAGAATTAGTTGAAGTTGCCTCTTCAAAAGATAAAAACTTTAATTACATTCCTAAAGGTTATACCATTCCTAAAGATGTCGATTATTTTCACTGTACAAGTAATAACACGATCTATGGAACCCAAATGAAGAGTTTTCCAGAAATAGATGTTCCTGTAATTTGTGATATGAGTTCGGATATATTTTCTCGTCAACTTGACTTTTCAAAGTTTGATTTGATTTATGCTGGAGCACAAAAAAATATGGGACCAGCTGGAGCAACTCTAGTAGTTATTAAAAATGAGTTTTTAGATAAAATTTGTCGTGAAGTTCCTTCAATGTTAAACTACAAAATTCATGCTGATAAAGATAGTATGTTTAACACTCCTCCTGTGTTTTCGGTGTATGTTTCAATGTTAACTTTAGAATGGTTAAAAGATATCGGAGGAATTGATTTTATAGAAGGAGTTAATCAGAAAAAAGCGGATTTATTATATTCCGAAATTGATAGAAACCCATTATTCAAGGGCTTGGTTGAAAAGGAAGATAGAAGTATTATGAACGCTACTTTTATTTTAACGAATGAACGACTAACATCAAAATTTGATGCGATGTGGAAAGAAGCTAGAATAAATGGTTTAGGAGGTCATCGTTCTGTAGGAGGTTATAGAGCAAGTATGTATAACGCATTGCCTTTGTATAGTGTTCAAGCACTTGTAGATGTAATGAAAGAATTAGAAAGAAAAGCATAAATCGTCATTCCGAATAACCTGAAGGAATCTTATGATTAAACGCTGTATTTAGTTTAGTATATCATAGATTACTTCATTTGCTTTCGCTATGACATATCAAATTATAAAATGAAAATATTAGTAAACGAAGGAATTACGCAAGAAGGTGTAGTAATATTAGAGGATAAAGGTTTTGAGGTAGTAATTACAAAAGTTGCACAAGAACAACTAGAAAACTTTATTAATGATAATAGTATTGATGCAATATTAATTAAGAGTAAAACACAAATTCAACAGGAATTAATTGATGCTTGCCCAAGTTTAAAGTTAATTGCATCTGGAAGCATGTCGATGGATAATGTTGATGTGCAATATGCAATTGATCAAGGACTACAAATTGTTCATAGTCAAGAAGGAAGCGCTAATGCAATTGCGGAATTAGTATTTGCCCATCTTTCCGGAATGGTTCGTAACTTACATCAGGCAAACAGAGAAATGCCACTTGAAGGAGATATGAATTTTAAAGGTCTGCAAAAGTTATACAATGGAACTGAGTTGAGATCAAAAACTCTAGGTTTAATCGGTATAAATTCAAGTAGTTTGGCTACGGCTAAAATAGGCATTGGTTTAGGAATGAATGTTTTAATAACCGATCCAGAAGAAACTGATGCTTCAATTGAATTAGAGTTTTTTGACGGACAAACTATCCAATTTGAATTAAATTCTATTCCTTTTGATGAAGTTATTACCGAATCAGATTTTATTTCAGTTCATTTACACACGCACGATTTTAAACTGACAGAAAAAGAGTTTAAAAAAATGAAAGATGGTGTTGGCATAATTAATTGCGTCAAAGGTGGACTTTTAGATGAAGTTGCTTTAGTTCAAGCAATTGATTCGGGACAGGTTAAGTTTGCCGCTTTAGACAGTTTTGAAAGCGAACCAAGACCAGAAATTCAACTATTAATGAATCCTAATCTTTCATTATCACCAAAAATTAGTAATGCAACAAACGAAGCACAACAAAGAATAAGCATTGAGTTAGCGAATCAAATTACTACTTTATTATCATAATTTATGGCAAAAATTAAACCATTTAAAGCTGTTCGTCCCACAAGAGATAAAGTGGCATTGGTTTCATCAAAATCTTATGAAACATATCCTGAAAATGAATTGAATGCTAAGTTGGCTTTTAATCCTTTTACATTTTTACACGTGGTCAATCCAGGGTATAAATACCATAAACAAGATGTTACAGGTGAAAAACGTTTTAAACTGGTTCATAATAGATATTTGGAGTTCAAAGAGAATGAAATTTTCACAGAAGAAGAGAAACCTGCTCTTTATGTATATCAAAAAAAGTCAGCTACTCATTCTTTTTCTGGTATAATCGCAGCAACTTCAACAGAAGATTATCATAATGATGTTATTAAAATTCATGAACGTACGTTAAAAAAACGAGAGTTACTTTTCGAAAATTATTTGAAGAACACTGGCTTTAATGCAGAACCAGTACTTCTAACCTATCGTGAAAATGATATTATAAATAATGTTATTGAAAAATACAAATCTCAGCGTGCTGAATATGAATTCACAAGCTCTGATAAAGAATTACATTTACTCTGGGTTATAAAAGATCAAGTGGATATTGATTTGGTAGTTGATGCTTTTAATAAAGTGAATACGCTATATATCGCTGACGGACATCACCGAACAACTTCCTCTTGTATTTTGGCTAAGAACTTAGCGAATGAAAATCCAAATCATACTGGTGAAGAAGATTATAATTTCTTCATGAGTTATCTACTCTCTGATAATCAATTAAGTATTTATGAATTCAATAGATTCATTAAGGATTTAAATGGCTTAACACCAGATGAGTTTTTAATTGAGTTAGATACTTATTTCAGAATTGAAAATCGCGGACAAGAATTATATCGTCCGAAAGAAAAGCATCATTTCAGTATGTATTTAAAAGGAGAGTTTTATGCCTTGTATTTGAGAAAGTCTGCTTATTCTTTTTCGGATGAATTAAGTGAACTAGACGCTGAAATTCTATTTAGGACTGTCTTGAAACCTATATTAGGTATTGACGATATCCGTGACGATTCTAAAATTATCTATTCTCAAAATAAATCAGATGGATTAGAATTAAAAACCAAAGTTGATAGCGGAGAGTTTAAAGTTTCATTTGGTATGCTTCCTGTAAGTATTAAGGAAATTGAAACAATAGTTGACAAAGGTTTAGTAATGCCTCCTAAAACCACTTACATAGAACCTAAACTACGTAGTGCTTTAACCATTTATGAGATACTGTAATGATAAAAGATAATTTAACTAAAATAAAGAAGAGCATTCCTGATTATGTTACGTTGGTAGCAGTTTCAAAAACAAAACCAATAGCCGATATTCAAGAAGCTTATAATGCGGGTCAACGTGTTTTTGGTGAAAATAAAGTACAAGAAATGGTTACCAAATACGAGGAGTTACCAAAAGATATTGAATGGCATATGATTGGTCATCTTCAACGTAATAAAGTAAAGTATATGGCTCATTTTGTGGATTTGATTCATGGAGTTGATAGTTTAAAAACGTTGAAGGAAATCAACAAACAAGCTAAAAAGCATAATAGAGTAATCAATTGTCTTTTACAAGCTCATATTGCAGAAGAAGAAACTAAATTCGGACTATCATTCGACGAAATATCAGAAATTAAAAATTCAGAAGTGTTTTCTGAATTACAGAACATTAAAGTAGTTGGACTCATGGGAATGGCAACATTTACCGAAAATGAAGAAAAGATTATTTCAGAATTTTCAAGTTTAAAAGCTTATTTCGATACCGTCAAAAACGACGTGGAGGATAATTTTGATTTAAAAATTCTTTCAATGGGAATGAGTGGTGACTATCCATTAGCCATTGATTGTGGCAGTACTATGGTTCGAATTGGGAGTTCTATTTTTGGTGTTAGAAACTACTTATCATAACTTTTTTTTATAGCTGTTTGATTTTCTTATATTTGCCCCATTCATAGCTACTAATTTAAATAAGGAGGGGATTGCATGTACGCTATAGTTGATATTGAAACTACTGGGGGAAAATTTAACGAAGAAGGAATAACTGAAATTGCCATATATAAATATGATGGGCATACAATTGTTGATCAGTTTATCTCTTTAGTAAATCCACAGAAAGAAATACAAGAATTTGTTGTAAAGCTAACAGGTATTAATAATAAAATGCTTCGTAATGCACCTAAATTTCACGAGGTAGCAAAGCGTATTATTGAGATTACCGAAGGCTGTGTTATTATTGCTCATAATGCTTCATTTGATTATAGAATTTTAAGAACCGAATACAACAGGTTAGGCTATGAGTATGTAAGAGATACACTTTGTACAGTTCAATTAAGTAAAAAGTTAATTCCAAATGAAGATTCTTACAGTTTAGGAAAATTATGTCGTTCACTCGGAATTCCAGTTACTGATCGCCATAGAGCAAGTGGAGATGCATTAGCCACTGTAAAACTATTTAAACTTTTATTGGATAAAGATCTCGATAAAAAAATTCTTGAGAGAACAATTCAATTCATAGATAATAGAAATTACAAATTAAAAATCAATAGTATTTTAGAGGAATTGCCAGAAAAAGAAGGTGTTTTTTATGTACATAATGAAAATGGAAATGTAATATTCATAGGACGTGGAAAAAATATCCGTTTAGAAGTCAACAAGCTGTTTCTAAAAGATAATAAACGTGCTCAAAAGATTAAAAACAAAGTTGATATTGTTACCTACCAAGAAACAGGAAATCAATTATTTACAAGATTAAAATACTATTTAGAATTAGATAGTATAAAACCAAAATATAACTTAATAAGAAAGAGGAAATTAACTCATTTAGATTTCAATCACGATCATTTCTTAATTGTAGAAAAAGGAAGGATTCCTGAAGAAAACTTAATTATTTTAGTTGAGAAAAATGATGTAATTGGTTACGCTTTTACCAACTTATCTTATCAAAGAAATCAATTAAATGTTCTCAAAAAATTAGTTACTTTAATAGAAAATAAACCACTAGCAAAAACTATTATAAAAAATTATTTATTGAATAATTCAGTAGGACAAATTGTACGTTTCGAACTAGAAAATAATTTGTAATATTGCTGATATAACTCATAGTTTTGGCAGATAATCAAACGCAATCAAATTGGAAAAAACGTCTTCATGAAATTATTTATGAAGCCGATACTCCTGCTGGAAAATTATTTGATGTTATTCTCCTTATAGCCATTATTGTAAGTATTACACTTGTAATGCTTGAAAGTGTTGATACAATTGGACAAAAATATATTTATGAACTAAATATTGCAGAATGGATAATTACCATTCTATTTTCCATAGAATATATATTACGAATCATATCAATTAGTAAACCTGCTAAGTATATTTTTAGCTTCTATGGATTAATCGATTTTCTATCAACAATTCCAAAGTATCTATCAATCATTTTCACTGGAACACACAGTTTAATTGCTTTAAGAGCCCTTCGATTGTTAAGGGTTTTTAGAATTCTAAAACTTGCTCGTTTCATTCAAGAATCTCAGCATTTAGCCAAAGCATTAAAAGCTAGTAGAGCTAGAATATTTGTTTTTCTATTTTTTGTATTAATTGTATGTATCATTTTAGGATCCATAATGTATTTAGTAGAAGGTGCTGAAAATGGATTTACAAGTATTCCTAGAAGTGTATATTGGGCTATTGTTACTTTAACTACTGTTGGTTTCGGTGATATTGCTCCTAAATCTCCACTCGGCCAATTTATAGCGAGTGTAATTATGATTTTAGGTTACGCCATAATTGCCATACCAACTGGGATTGTTTCTTCTGAGATAGCAAAAAATCATGAGCTAGATTTAAATACCCAATCTTGTCCAAACTGTGCCACAGAAGGTCATGTAGATAATGCTATCTTTTGTCATCATTGTGGAAGTAAATTGAATGATTAATGAATACACTTATTACAATTGTTGGTCCTACTGCTATCGGAAAAACAGCATTAAGCATTCAACTCGCACAGTATTTTAAAGCCGATATTATTTCATGTGATTCAAGACAGTTTTATAAAGAAATGAGCATTGGAACTGCAGTTCCCGATGAAGAAGAATTAGCTGCAGCGAAGCATCATTTTATTCAAAACAGAAGTATTTTCGAAGACTATAATGTCGGTAGTTTTGAAAAAGATGCATTAGAAAAGTTAGATGAATTATTTGAGAAAAACCAAATTCAATTGATGGTTGGTGGTAGTGGTTTATATGTTGACGCGGTAATCAAAGGATTTGATTATTTTCCAGATGTTGATCCAAAAATTCGTGAGAAACTAACCGAAGAACTTAACTCTAAAGGAATATCATCTCTACAACAAAAGCTAAAAGATTTAGATATAAAAACTTATGAAACTATAGCGATTGACAATCCTCATCGTTTAATTAGAGCTTTAGAGATTTGTATCGGAACAGGACTTCCCTACTCTTCATTTATAAATAAAGAAAAAAAGGAGCGTAATTTTAAAACCCTAAAAGTGGGACTTACGGCAGATCGTGAAATTATCTATGAAAGAATTAATCAAAGAGTTGATATAATGATGGAGAACGGTTTACTGGAAGAAGCAAAATCTTTGTATGAACATAAAGAACTTAACGCTTTACAAACTGTTGGTTATCGCGAATTATTTCAATATTTTGATGGAAATTGGGATTTAGATTTTGCTATTTCAGAGATTAAAAAGAATACTCGACGGTTCGCTAAAAGACAGCTTACTTGGTTTAAAAGAGACCAATCTACTTTATGGTTTGATTATAAAGAAGATATACAAACTATCATCAATCAAATAGAACAATCTCTAACTAATGATTAGTTTATAAGAAATTATTTTTGCGATTTCATCCCGTTTACTCAATTAAAAAGCCTACTCACTCAATATAGATTGTTTTAACAGTACTATCCTATTAGTTTTGAATAAAAAAAAATGATGAATAAACTAATATTTATAGCATTGTTATCTTTTGGAACAGTTAGTTGCAAAAACGATGTAAAAGAAAAACAAAATGAGGTTATTATTACTGCGTACGCTAATAATAGCATTACAGAGTCAAGAAAAAACATAAAAACTAAAGATATAGAAATTGTTTTTTGTTTAGACGCAACGGGAAGTATGAGCGGGTTAATTGGTACTGCGAAAGAAAAAATTTGGGATATTGTTTCAGAATTAGCGCAAAGTGGCGATGTTGATAATCTAAAATTAGGAATGGTGTTTTATAGAGATCGTGGCGATGGCTTTGTCACCAAACAAATTGCACTAACTAATGATTTAGATGAAGTTTATTCTGACTTATTAGAAATTAATGCAGCAGGTGGAGGTGATACACCGGAAAGTGTAAATCAAGCATTACATGAGGCTATAAATGACATGAAATGGTCAAACAAAAAAAATACATATAGAACCATTTTTGTTGTTGGAGATTGTCCACCTCATATGGATTATCAAGATGATGTAAAGTACACGGAAAGCTGTAAAAAAGCTGCAAGAAAAGGAATTACAATTAATACAATAAAATTGGGAAACAGTTGTAAAAGCGCTATTTATCATTTTAAACAAATGGCGAGTTGTACAAATGGTGAATTTATGCAGCTAGATCAGAATGCATCTGATATTGTAATAGCAACCCCTTATGATAATGAAATTTATGAAATTGCGCAATCTATTGATAAATCCAGAATGTATTACGGAAATGAGACGGAGCAAGCTTTTAATTACGATAAAAAAGCAAAGTCTATGGATGTTTATGAAAAGAGCTCAAAAACTGCTAATAGTGCCAGAGCTACTTATAAAATGAGCAAAACTGGAAGAAAATCGTGGCTAGGAAATAAAGAAATTGTAAATGATTATGCACAAGGAAAAGTCGATGTAGATGAAATTAAAGAAGAAGAATTACCAAAGGAATTAAAAGGAAAAAGTAGAAAAATAATAAAAGAAGAATTAGAAAAATTAAAAAAAGAGCGAAGTAAAAAAGAAAAACAATTAAAAGAATTGTCAGCGAAAAGAAAACAATTTATTAAAGAGAAAAAGAAAGAGTTAACATCAGACAAAACCTCTTTTAGTGAAAAAGTCGTTGATGTATTAAAAAAACAAGCGGAAAAGAAACAATAAGTTTGCTCGGGGATTTTGAGTAAGAACCACCAAAAATCTTAGGATTTGAGGTGGTTTTATTTTTTAAAGTTTAGTCTCTATTTTAAAAACATATTTGGATTCCTCTCTATCATAAGTTACTTCATAACAAGGAAGTTTAAAATTAAAAACCGTACTTGCCCATTCTGCGAAAGCAAAAAAAAGTGCCTCATCTTGATAATCTGTAAAATTCTGTTTTAAATCATGAATTGTAATTATTAAAGGCTTTTTTATATCGTGTCTAATCCAATTTAAACCTTCAAATAGATACTTCTTTTGAAAGTTTGGAATATCTAATTCTGACAAGTCTAATTCTATATCCCCCTAATATAATTAGCTAAAGAATCATTGAATTGAAAACCTTTTGTAAAGCGTTCTTTATTTAATATTTTGAATTCCGATAACGCCCAAAGAATCAATTCTTTTAAGAAGTAAACATCGTCTTTTGGATAATTAGAATGATAAGTATCTATCAGCTTTTGTAGCGGTTTAATAACATCTAACTGCTCTCTGAAATATACATCATTCATGTCGTCTAATAATTCAATAGCATCGCTTGTATAAAACCATTGTACAATAGCATCATATGGAGTTTCTTCATCCTCTTTCTTCAGTTTTTTAATTTCTGGGAATAACTCAAGAAATAAAGTTTTAACAGCATTACTAATTAAATTCTGAGCAACAAAATCAGCTCCCTCCTGTTCTCCTTCATATACTAATTCTATTTTTCCAGTAATCGCGGGAATTGCCCCGAAGAAATCTAGTAAACGAACAGTAGTTTTATCATCTTCTGTCAAGAAACTTCTTCTTTCTGCAGTACTGATGAGATTCTCTAAAACAGATATGCTCATACGAGCACTAACACCGCTTTTTACATCGACATATTCACTATCTCTAGCTTCAAAACTAATTTGTTCTACAAGTCTCTTTGCTAATTTTGGAACATACACCGTTTCTTTTTGATTCTGCAGAGCATTAGCTTCTTGTTCTGTGATTTTCTCTGCAATTTCAATAGACTTAGGATAATGTGTTAAAATTTGAGAACCAATTCTATCTTTTAAAGGAGTTACAATACTTCCTCTATTGGTATAATCTTCTGGGTTTGCTGTAAATACAAACTGAATATCTAAAGGTAAACGTAATTTGAATCCACGAATTTGAATATCACCTTCTTGTAAAATATTGAAAAGCGAAACCTGAATTCTAGCTTGTAAATCAGGAATTTCATTAATTACAAAAATGCATCGATTCGCCCTTGGAATCATTCCAAAATGAATTACACGATCATCTGCATAACTCAATTTTAAATTCATCGCTTTAATTGGATCAACATCTCCAATTAAATCTGCAACGGTAACATCAGGTGTTGCTAATTTTTCATAGAAACGTTCGTCACGATGCAACCATGTGATTGGAGTATCATCACCTTTTTCTTTAATTAATTCTTTTGAATAGCGAGATAATGGTTGTAACGGGTCATCATTTATTTCAGAACCTTCTACAACTGGAATAAATTCGTCTAATAAGGTAACCATTAAACGGGCTAACCGAGTTTTTGCCTGTCCTCTTAAACCTAGTAAGTTAATGTTATGTTTTGATAAAATCGCTGTTTCTAATTCAGGAATAACAGAGTTTTCATACCCCCAAACTCCTTCAAAAACTGTTTCTTGATTTTTTAATTTTTGAATTAAGTTTTTTCTTAATTCATCTTTTATTGAAATTGATTTGTATCCAGATTTTTTTAAATCTCCTAGTGTTTTTATATCGGTATAATTCATAATCTATTTTCCTCTAATTCGTTTTTTTCTGTTTTGTTCATAGTCTTCGAAAATCATTTCTCCTAATCCTTTTAAGCCTGTGTAAAAAGCTTTTCCTTGATTCGCTTGTGTAAACTGTCTAATAAACTGCATCAAATATGGGTCTTGTGCAATCATGAAAGTAGTAATAGGAATATGCAATTTTCTAGCTTGTGAGGCCATATTATAGCATTTTTCAACTATGTAACTATCTAAACCATTACTGTTTTTGTAATAAGTCCCATCTGGCAAACGCAAGCAACTTGGTTTACCGTCGGTTATCATAAAAATTTGTTTGTTTGTATTTCGTTTTCTACGTAAAATGTCCATAGCTAATTGCAATCCGGCTACAGTATTTGTGTGGTACGGACCAACTTTTAAATACGGGAGTTCTTTAACCGAAATTGGCCAGGCGTCATTTCCAAAAACCAAGATATCAATCGTGTCTTTTGGATATCTAGTTTTAATAAGTTCAACCAACGCCATGGCGACTTTTTTTGCTGGTGTAATTCTATCTTCGCCATACAAAACCATACTATGGCTGATATCAATCATTAAGACAGTACTCATCTGTGCTTTAAAGTTTGTTTCCTCAACAATTAAATCATGTTCTGTTAATGAGAAATTACCAATACCGTTATTGATTTGAGCATTTTTAATACTTTCTGTCATTGAAATACTATCCAAAGCATCACCAAAATGGAAGTTTCTATATTCACCAGTATGTTCATCTCCTTGGCCAATTACTTTGGTTTTGTGATTTCCAAGACGACTTTTTTTTAGTTTACCGAATATTTGATCTAACGCATTTTGACGAATAGCTTGTTCGGTTTTGGCTGTGATTTTAATATTACCATCTCCATTTCCATCAGAGTCTGTAGGATCAATTTCCTCTCGGATATATCCTTTATTTTTTAAATCCTCTAAAAAATCATCTAATGTATATTCTGGAGTAGTTAATCCATATTCTCTATCAAGCTGTGTCAACCAATCAAAAGCCTCATCAAAATCACCAGAAGTATATGTTATTATCTCTTTAAAAATGTCGAATAATTTTTCAAATGGAGAAACGTCTTCTGGCGTGTATTTTTCAAATCGTAGTCCTTTTTTGAATTCATTAATCATACTATAAAAATACGGCTATTTCGAATTTTAAACTAATCGAAAAATTAAGAATATGTTTATTTTAGCATTATTTTAATACTTCATGCATTTTAGCGAAAAGGAATTAACACTTCAATATCAAGGATTTTGTCAGTCAAAACCGCTTTGGATTAATTATTTAAATAAGGAACTGCAACAATTTGATTTTCAGAAAACTTGCAACACTGAATTTAAAGTAAAAATAAATTCAAAATTACGGTTAGGTAAGTTAGTTGAACAATTCGTTTTTAATGAATTCTCTTTTGATGCGTCTATTGAAATATTATTACAAAATATTCAAATTCAAGATGAAAAGATTACCATTGGAGAGTTAGATTGTATCCTACTTCAAAACAAAAAACCTGTACATTTAGAAATCGTTTACAAATTTTATCTGTATGACAAATCAGTTGGTGAAACAGAAATCGAGCATTGGATTGGACCTAACAGAAAAGATAGTTTTATTCAGAAATATTGTAAACTAATAGACAAACAATTACCGTTACTTTATAATCCAAAAACTGCAGAAACTTTAAAAGAGCATAATCTGGATGTAAATGAAATAGAACAAAAGGTATACTTTAAAGCCCAACTTTTTCCTCATCTGAATGAATTGAATGATGAATTTGATCTTATAAATAATGATTGTATTGAAGGTTTTTATATTTACAAAGACGAACTAAAAGATTTTAAAAACTGTAAATTTTATATTCCCACCAAACATAATTGGTTAGCTATACCACATGTGAACGTGAGTTGGGAGAATTTTGATAACTTTTCTCGAGCAGTTTCCGAATGTTTAGAAGAAAAATATGCCCCTTTATGCTGGTTAAAAAAATCAAATGGGATTATCTCGAAATTTTTTGTGGTATGGTGGTAATTTAAATTAAAGGTAGATTTTTAAAATGATTAATCATTAAAAGGATTAATCCAGAGACTAGAACAACCATTACAACAAGGTACTTGGCGTAGATTAATAGCTTACTATTTTTCATACGTTAGAAACATTAAAGGGGTTATTATTTAGTATAATGACAGTTTAGTTTTAAAATACCCTACTACCATTTACATTTTATAACGAATGAAAACCTATTTTATGTTTTTTGAGATGTGCTAACTTTATTTTTAGTAATTCTTTTTCTTGAAGTAATAAAATATACACCTGTTAATAGAATAATCGATGCAATTATGGATTGTGTGGTTAGGTTTTCATTTAAAAAATACCAACCCAATAAAAGTGCAATTACAGGGTTTACATAAGCCGAAGTAGATACTTTTTCTGGAGAAACTACCTTTAACAAATAATTGAAAGCTGTGAAAGCCACAATACTTCCGAAAATTATTAAAATAATCATTGATACCTGCACTTTAAAGCTTATCTCACTAAATACAGGAATATTCTCATTAAAAATTTGACTAAAAAAGACTTGTAATATACTCGCAATCGTCATTTGATATCCTGTACTCACAAAAAAGTTTTTAGGCAAATCTGCTTTAGAAACAAAAACACTACCATAACTCCAACTTAAAACACAAGATAAAATCATAAATATTCCAATAACCATTCCTTCAGAGGTAGCAATTTCCTTCTGACTAACTAATAAATACATTCCAAATATTCCTAAACAAACTCCAATAATGGATTTACGTTGCATTTTTTTTCCATCAATTAAGCGAAGTAGGAATAATACAAATAATGGTTGAGTTGATGCTAATAATGCCGCAAAACCACTATCTACATACTTTAAAGCCCAAACGAAAACTCCATTTCCGTAAACCAAAAACAAAAACGCGGCAATTACCAAATTCAAAAATTGACGCTTAGTTACTTTCAAAGATTTTTTAAGAAGTAGCGCAATTATTAAAATTAGAATTCCAGCAAAACCAAAGCGAATAGCGGCCAATAGCAACGGTGGAATTTCAGTAACAGCAATTTTATTTAGCAAATATGTAGAACCCCAAATTACATATATAGAGAAAAAAGAGGCTATAATTAGTAGTTTCGATTTATTCATTATACGAAGTTACTTGAAAAACTTAGTTGAATAAAGTTTTTTCTTATTTATAACATATAGCTACTTTTGAGGTCTTAAAATAACAATGATGAATATTGATTTAATTTACGAAGATGAGTATTGTATTTGTGTAACTAAACGTAATGATGTAGTTGTTCATCATGCTTATCATTCTAGAAATGTAATTCATGAACAATCATTGTTACAATTACTAGAAGAGGATTTTGGAAAGAAATTCTATCCCGTTCATCGTTTGGATAGAAGAACCTCAGGAATAATTCTGCTGACAAAAGAAACTAAGTATGTTTCAGAATTTCAAAAACTATTTACGGAAAATAAAATTCAGAAAACTTATTACGGAGTTGTTCGTGGTCATGCTCCTGAAAACAGAGTTATCGATTCTCCAGTAAAAGGAAAAGATAGTAATGTGTATAAAGATGCTGAAACACTTTTAGAATGTGTAAAAACTACCACACAAAATATTCCAGTGAAACCATATGATACTTCACGCTATAGTTTGGTAAAGTTGACTCCTAAAACGGGTAGATTACATCAACTTCGAATTCATATGAATAAAATAAGCCATCCGTTAATTGGAGATGGTAAATACGGGGATAAAAATCATAATGCGATGTATGAAACTAATTTTGGTTGGACGAATTTATTTTTACACGCAAAAACACTAGAGTTCAAACATCCTTTTACCAATGAAAATTTGAAGCTAGAATCAGATTTTCCAGAGAATTGGAAAGCTTTATTTAAGCAATTTGAATGGTAGGGCTTAGTCTATCTGAAAATTGTCATTGCGAGGAACGAAGCAATCCCTAAACAAGTTAAGATTACTTCACTTCGTTCGTAATAACAATTTGTGAATTGATTTCTACTATTCTAAAAACCTGTAATACGCACACTTTAAATAAGCACCTTCAGGAAAACCAATTGGGTGATCTGAATCATGATAGGTTTTCAATTCCGTTTTAAAACGACGTTTACCGCTTTCTAAAACATCTTCATTTATATCGAAAAAGTCATCTGCCACCACTCGTGATGAACAAGAGGCTAATACTAACAAGCCTTTTCTAGATGTTAACTTAGCTCCTAACCTGGCTAATTGAGCATATTTCTTTTTAGCTAATTCAATTTCCGAAGCTTGTTTTGCAAAACTTGGAGGATCTATTACAACGACATCAAAAGAAACTTTGTTTTGAATCAATTTACGAAGTTCCTCAAAAGCATCTCCTGCAATTGTTTTATGAACACCGGAATAATCATTCAGCTTTCCGTTTTCAACTGCAATTTCAAGTGCTTGTTTACTAATATCTAAACTTGTTACCTCTTTTGCTCCGTTATACAATGCATGAACTGAGAATCCACCTGCATAAGAGAAAACATCTAAAACAGTTTTATTCTTACTGAACTCTCCTACTCGTTTTCTATTCGCTCTATGATCTAAGAAATATCCTGTTTTATGACCTTTAATCACATTGGCAGAAAATTTCACGCTATGTTCTACGAACTCTACTACTTCACTCTCTAAGACTCCATAAACAACATCTCCATCCTTCAAATTATGATTTGTAGATTTTTGAACATTTCTACTTAAACGAATTACAATGGTTTCTGCTTTAGAAACTTCTTGTAAGCTTTTTAAAATGGTTTCTAAAAATGGCAACCAAATTTCAGAATATAGCTTAACTACTAAAACTGTATCATAAACATCTGCAATAAAAGAAGGAAAACCATCATTTTCACCGAATATTAAGCGATAACTGTTGGTGTTTGTTTGTAGTAATGTGTTTCTTTTCTGATAGGCTTTTTCTATTTTTTTATGAAAAAAAGATTCATTTACAACCGCTTTATCAGAAGACGTGTGAATCATTTTTATACGAATAGGTGAATCTGAATCGTACAAACCAATACCAACTACTTTGTTTTTCTTTCTACCAAAAACAATAGCTAAATCTCCTGTTTTAGGATCTTTACTAACTTTCTCTATACTATTAGAAAACACCCATGGATGATTCTTCATCACATGTTGTTCTCCTTTGCTAGTAAGTTTTACAGCGAGATTCTTTGGTTGGTAATTTGAAACAATTCGTTCACTAAAATTCATACAACAATTGCTAAAAAATGATGCACAAAAATAGGTATTCATTAAGAACTATTCGTAAAACTTTTTCATTTTAAACTTAAGAAACTCCAACGATATGAGTATTTTTAGAATCTTAATTAGAATCTAACCCTTTCATATTAAAAATGACAAAACTACAAGACCCAATTACCTTACCCAACGGAACGGTATTAGCCAACAGAATTGCCAAGTCTGCAATGAGTGAGAATTTATCTAATAAAACACATGAACCAACAGCCACTTTGATCAATGCATACAAAGAATGGGCAAAAGGAGGTTCTGGATTATTGATTACAGGAAATGTAATGATAGATAGTAAAGCGCTTGGTGAACCTATGAATGTTGTTATCGAGGATGATCGACATCTTGAAAAATTGCAAGAATGGGCAGCAACAGTAAAAGGAACAGACACTCATCTTTGGGTACAAATTAATCATCCTGGAAGACAAGCCATGGACCAGATTAATAATGTTTTAAAAGCTCCCTCTGCTATACCTTTAAAATCAAAAGGTAGAAAAAAGGCTACAACAAAAATTCCGAAAGCCCTAACTCACGATGAAATTTTAGATATTATTAAACGTTTTGGAACTACTTCAAGAATTTTAAAAGATGCTGGTTTTACTGGTGTTCAAATTCATGGTGCTCACGGATATTTAGTAAGTCAGTTTTTATCACCTTATGCCAATATACGAGAAGATGAATGGGGTGGAACTTTTGAGAAGAGAGCGAAATTTGTTTTAGAAGTTTATAAAGAAATTCGTTCTCAAGTTGGACCAGATTTTCCTATTGGTATTAAGTTGAACTCTGCAGATTTTCAAAAAGGAGGATTTAGCGAAGAAGATTCGATGAAAGTTATTGAGTTGCTTTCTGAAGCTGGAATTGATTTAATTGAAATTTCTGGAGGAACATACGAAGCTCCAGCAATGATGATGGGTAACCGTAAACAAAGTACAAAAGAACGAGAAGCTTATTTTATTGATTATATCGAAAAAGCAAGGAAAATAACTAAAACTCCTTTAATGTTAACAGGAGGATTTAGAACTGTTTCTGTAATGCAAGATGCCATTGCTTCTGAGAAATTAGATGTTGTTGGACTTGCTCGTCCGTATTGCTTATTCCCAAATATTGGAAATGAAATTTTAAACGAGTCTCGATCAACATTTCCTGTAAATATTAATAAAACAGGAGTAAAAGGAATTGATGGAATGATGAATATTATTTGGTACGAAGCACAAATAAAGCGCCTAGGTTTAGGAAAATTACCTAAATTAAAACTAAGCGCTTGGTCTGTATTTTTTAATTACCTCTTTTTAATATTCAAGTTTAAGTTGACGAAGAAGTAATTGATATCTAGTTTTAGTGTCTACTTTTTAAAACAGCTTCAATATCTTTTAAAGTAAATCCTTTTGCTTTTAATAATATCAAGTAGTGATATAACAAATCTGCTGCTTCATTGGTGAATAAGTCGTCGTTATTGTCTTTAGCTTCAATTACAACTTCTACGGCTTCTTCACCAACTTTTTGCGCTACTTTATTAATTCCTCTTTTGAATAGTTTGTTTGTATATGAAGACTCCACATTATTGTCGATTCTATCATGAATAATATTCTCTAATTCATACACAAAACCTTTTGGTGTTTCTTCTGCAAAGCAAGAAGTCGTTCCTTTGTGACAAGTTGGTCCTTTTGGCTCTGCTTTTATTAGAATAGTGTCATTATCACAATCAGTTTGAACATCCTTAACTAACAAGAAATTACCACTCTCCTCGCCTTTTGTCCACAATCTATTCTTACTTCTACTATAGAATGTAACTTTTTGTTCTTTTTGTGTTTTTTCAAACGCTTCTTCGTTCATATAACCTAACATTAACACTTGTAATGTTTTGCTATTCTGAATAATAACTGGCACTAAACCGTCGTTACTTTTATTGAAATCTACTTTCATTTTTTATACTTTGTCAGGTCGAGCGCAGTCGAGACCAATTTTAAATATGTTTGTATTAATAACCTCTCGACTGCGCTCGAGGTGACATTTTAATTGTTATTTAAAAAATCAATATAATTCGTTAATAATCCTTTTATTTGTTCGGTAGCTACTGGATTTGCAGAGTGTACTTTGAATTGTAAACTTCTTAAATCTAAACCTGATTCGTATACTAACCATTTTGCAGCAGCATAACCATCAAGAGCAACTTCTCCATTTTTATCGAGTCCTAAATCATTATCAAAACTGATAAAATCTGGCAAACCATTTTTTAGAATATATGAAACAAATGCCTCATACGTTCTTACAATATCAAATTCTTTTTCTTGCGATGCGTCATAAACCATATCTATGGTTCTTAAATCATCTAAAAACAATTTCTTTTTCATTTTGTTTTCATTCTAATTGTCATTCCCGTGAAAACGGGAATCTTTTCTAACTCTATGAGATTCCGCATCAAGTGTGGAATGATAAGTTTTTTTTGTTTAAATCCTAACAGGAATATTTTGTTCTTTTAAAGCTTGTTTTAATTCTGGAATTGGAATTTCACCAAAGTGGAAAACACTTGCAGCTAAAGCAGCATCAGATTTCCCTTCCGTGAATGTATCAATGAAATGTTGCACCGATCCAGCTCCACCAGAAGCAATAATTGGTATATTCAATTCATCTGACAATCTTGCCAAAGCTTTATTTGCAAATCCAGCTTTGGTGCCATCATTGTCCATTGAGGTAAATAATATCTCTCCTGCTCCTCTTTGTTCAACTTCCTTAGCCCAATCAAATAAATTCAATTCCGTTGGAATTGTTCCACCAGCTAAATGAACTTTCCATTCTCCGTCAACTTGCTTAGCATCAATTGCCACAACTACACATTGACTTCCAAATTTTTGAGATAATTCATTAATTAACTCTGGTCTTTTAACGGCTGATGAATTAATCGAAACTTTATCCGCTCCACATTTTAATAAAGCGTCTACATGTTCAATAGAAGAAATTCCACCTCCAACAGTAAACGGAATATTTACTTGAGCTGCAACCTTTTCTACCATATCTAAAGTAGTTCCCCTGTTTTCAAGAGTAGCTGCTATATCTAAAAACACCAGTTCGTCCGCTCCAAGCTCTGCATATTGTTTCGCAAGAACAACAGGATCACCAGCATCTATTAAGTTTACAAAATTGACTCCTTTTACTGTTCTTCCATTTTTAATATCCAAACAAGGAACTATTCGTTTTGTTAACATTTTAATCTTTGTTTTTTATTGTTAAATCTACTCCATCGTAAAAACCTAAATCTTTATTCTTTAATTGCTTTACCCAAAAAGCAATTTGTCCTGTGTGATACGAATAATGTTCAGTTACGTGAATAACAATTCCAACACCTGAAAAAGTAAACCCTTGAACTTCTCGTTTTCTAAGATATTCTTCAAGAGTAGTTTTGTTAATAATCTCTTTAGCTTTTTCAAGAGTAGTATTCAGTTTTTCTAATAATTCGGATTTCGAATATCCTTTATCAATAGAAAATTCTAAATCTCTATTTCTTAAATCATCTGTATTTCCTAATGAAGATACTGCATACTGAGTAATATTACCACATAAATGAAGTATTAAGTTTCCTATACTGTTCGAAGAATTATTGATTCTTTTCCAAACATCATCTTCTGAAATGAGACTCAATGATTTAGTATTCATTCGAGTACTTTCATCCAATCTGTAAATGATTTGATTCTTTAATTCTTCTAATACTTCAATATTCATTTTTTATTGTTTTATAATAAACTGTTCAAGTTCTTTTAAACTGATTTTATTCTCGTAAATAGCTTTACCAACAATAACACCTTCACAACCTAACTCTTTTACCTTAAATAAATCATCTAAATTAGAAACTCCACCACTAGCTATAAGTTTAACTTTAGTTGTCTCTAAAATCTCCTTGTATAATTCGTTTGAAGTTCCCTCTAACATTCCGTCTTTAGCAACATCTGTGCAAATTACATATTCAGCTCCAATTTCCTTATAGTCAGTAATAAATTCAACTACATCAACTACGGAAGTTTCCATCCAACCGTGAGTGGCGACTTTTCTATTTTTACAATCAGCTCCCAAAATGATTCTCTCAGAACCATAATTTTTTAACCAATTGATAAAAACATCTGGATTTTTTACTGCAATACTTCCACCTGTAATTTGATTTGCTCCACTTTCAAATGCAATTTTAGCATCTTCATCAGATTTTAAACCACCGCCAAAATCAATTTTTAAATTAGTTTTCGTGGCAATTTCCTCTAATACTTTATGATTTACAATATGTTTAGATTTAGCTCCATCTAAATCAACCACATGTAAATACTCAATACCAGCATCTTCAAATTGTTTAGCAACCTCTAACGGATTTTCGTTGTAAATTTTCTTTGTGTTATAATCCCCTTTTGTTAAACGAACACATTTTCCTTCAATAATGTCAATAGCAGGTATTATTCTCATTTTGTTTGTTTTAAGTATATAGTAAAAAGTATTAAGTTATAAGCTTCTTTGAAGTGAAAAGTTCATTTTCTTGACTTCATTACATAAGTTCAAAATATTTATTACTTGTTCATTTTTAATAAATTTTAGTCTTACAGATAATAATATCTGCGTTTCAAGTTCACATGTAGAACCATTTGCGATACTCAAAAAATGCTTGAACTCTTTTTTTGAATTTCTTCCTGCTCCTTCAGCTATATTAGAAGGAATAGAAATACTACATCTTTTAATTTGTGATACTAATCCGTATTTTTCTTCTTCAGGCATTAATTTGATTACGGAATAGACTTCTTCCACCAAACTCATTGCCTTTTCCCAAATTTTTAAATTTTCATATTTATTCATAGCTATTTTCTTAATACTTTAGTCTAAAGTTCTAAAAAATTCTTCAGAATTTTTTCCCCTTCAACACCACTTTTTTCTGGGTGAAACTGAGTTCCGTAAAAATTATCTTTATGTAAAGCTGTTGCATAGTTTATTCCGTAATCGGTAGTTGCAATTGCATATTTACAATCTTCGGCATAATAGCTATGTACTAAATACATGTATTCATCTTCTTTTATTCCTTTGAATAAATCTGACTTTAAATTTGAAATTGTATTCCAACCCATTTGAGGAACTTTTAACTCATTTGAGAAACGTTTAATTTCTACATCAAAAATTCCTAATCCTTCGGTATTTCCTTCTTCAGATGAAGTACACATTAATTGCATACCCAAACAAATACCTAGCACAGGTTGCTTTAATGTTGGAATAACTTTATCCAAGCCACTTTCTCTTAATTTATTCATTGCCGAACTTGCTTCTCCTACACCTGGAAAAATAACTTTATCAGCATTTTGTATTTCTTCTACGTTATTGGTCAAAACGGCATCAACCCCTAATCTTTTAAAGGCAAATTGAATGCTTTTTATGTTTCCCGCTCCGTAATCAATAATGACTAATTTCATTTCTTCAATATTAAATATTAGAAGTTAAATATTAGAAGTATATGAGTAGCAACTTTACACTTTTAATATCTGATATCTAACTTATAAAAGTCCTTTAGTTGATGGTAAAAACATTTTATTTGCATCACGTTTTACAGCCATTTTTATAGCTTTAGCAAATGCTTTAAATATTCCTTCTATTTTGTGGTGTTCGTTCACACCTTCTGCTTTTACATTTAAGTTACATTTTGCACCGTCTGTAAATGATTTGAATAAGTGGAAGAACATTTCTGTAGGCATATCTCCAATTTTCTCTCTCTTAAACTCAGCATCCCATTCTAACCAATTTCTACCGCCAAAATCAACAGCAACTTGCGCTAAACAATCATCCATTGGTAAACAGAATCCATAACGTTCGATACCTAATTTATTTCCTACTGCTTTATAAAACACTTCTCCTAAAGCGATCATTGTATCTTCGATAGTGTGGTGTTCGTCAACTTCTAAATCACCATCAACTTTGATTGTTAAATCCATTGCCCCGTGACGACCGATTTGGTCTAACATGTGATCAAAGAATTTTAATCCAGTACTAATATCGTTTTTACCTGAACCATCTAAATTTAATCTGATATAAATCTTAGTTTCATTAGTGTTTCTAGTAATTTCAGCAACTCGATCTTCTAACTTTAAAAACTCATAAATTTCCTTCCAATCTGTACTTGTTAAAGCGATACAATCGATTATTTCTTGTTTAGATGATTCTATTTCATCAGCTCCTAATTCTGGATTTTCAGACAAATAAATACCTTTCGCTCCTAAATTCTTAGCTAATTCCATATCTGTAATACGATCTCCTAACACAAAAGAATTTTCAAGATCATATTCATCAGAAAAATATTGTGTTAACAAACCTGTTCTTGGCTTACGAGTTGGTGCGTTTTCAGCAGCAAAAGTTCTATCTATAAACACTTCAGAAAAAACAACACCTTCTTTAGCAAAAGCATCAATAACTTTATTTTGAGCAGGCCAAAATGTATCTTCTGGAAAAGACTCTGTTCCTAAACCATCTTGATTGGTAACCATTACTAATTCAAAATCTAATTCTTCAGCAATTTTAGCCATGTATTGGAATACCTTCGGATAAAACTCTAACTTTTCTAAACTATCTAATTGATAATCTACAGGTGGTTCTAATACTAAAGTTCCGTCTCTATCTATGAATAATACTTTTTTCTTCATTATAATGCTTTTAGCGCGTTGATTAGTTGTTCGTTTTCTTCTGGAGTTCCAACAGTAATTCTAATACAATTATTAATTACTTTATTTCGATTTCTAATAATAACTTTTTCATCAATTAAATAGTTATAGGTTTTATCAGCATCGTCCACATTTACCAATAAAAAGTTAGCATCAGAAGGATATATTTTATTTACTTTTTTAATGCTTGCCAAGCGCTGCTTTAATCGACTTCTTTCTTCTAAAATAATGTCGATGTTTTTCTCTACGTCTGACAAATTATTTAATGATTCTAAAACTGCTTCTTGATTTAAAACACTCACATTATACGGAGGTTTAACTCTGTTGTACAAATCTAAAATCGCTTTATTTGTGTATGCTGCTCCTACTCTAACACCAGCTAATCCCCAAGCTTTACTAAAAGTCTGACTAACAATTAAATTCGGATAGTCGTTAATCTTCTCGATAAAAGATTGCTTAGAACTGAAATCGATATAAGCTTCATCTATAATTACAACACCTTCGAAATTAGCTAATATATACTCAATATCTTCCTCATTAATTGTATTTCCTGTTGGATTATTTGGTGAACATATAAATATCATTTTCACCAAAGGATCGTCTAAATAAGGCTGTAATTGATTTAAATTAATCTGAAAATCATTAATTAATGGCTGCTTTATTAACTCAATATTATTAATGTCTGCCGAAACATCGTACATTCCATAAGTTGGAGAAAACGTTAAAGCCTTATCAACTCCAGGTTCACAAAAAATGCGAAATGCAATATCAATAACTTCATCACTTCCATTTCCGATAAAGATCTGATTTGTATTAACATTTTTAATCTTTGCTAACTTCTCCTTGATTTTACTTTGTTGCGGATCTGGATAACGATTTAAGTTTCCGTAAGGATTTTCATTTGCATCTAAAAACACATCTGCAGTTCCTTTAAATTCATCTCTCGCAGAAGAATACGGAGTCAAATTCCATATGTTTTTTCTAACTATTTTTTCTAAACTAAACTGTTTCATTTTTATAATAACATGTCAGATCGAGCGAAGTCGAGATCTTAATTACCTCTCGACTCCGCTCGAGGTGACAATTTAACTTTTTATAGATTTTAAACGTAATGTAACTGCATTTTTGTGAGCTTGTAATCCTTCAGCCTCAGCCATTAACTCAATAGTATTTCCAATATTTTTTATTCCTTCTTTTGATAATTTCTGGAAGGTGATCTTCTTTACAAAACTATCCAGAGAAACACCACTGTAGTTCTTAGCATAACCATACGTTGGTAAGGTGTGATTTGTTCCTGAAGCATAATCCCCGGCACTTTCACAACTATAATTGCCTAAGAAAACAGAACCCGCATTGGTAATTTTATCGATAAAATCATCTGCCTTTTCAGAAGCAATAATTAAGTGTTCTGGAGCATATTCATTACTAAAATCAATTCCTTCTTCCATAGAATCAAAGTAAACTGTTCTACTGTTCTGAAGCGCTTTTTCAGCAATATCTTTTCTCGGTAATTCGTTTAACTGTTTTTCTAATTCAATTTCAATTCCCCCAATACTTGCTTTATTGTTTGATACTAAAATCACCTGACTATCCGTTCCGTGTTCTGCCTGTGATAATAAATCAGCAGCCACAAAACTTGGATTTGAAGTTTCATCAGCAATCACTAAAACTTCACTTGGTCCCGCTGGCATATCAATCGCAACTCCGTATTCCTGAACTAACTCTTTAGCTTTAGTCACAAACTGGTTTCCTGGTCCGAATATTTTATAAACTTGTGGAATAGTTTCTGTACCAAACGTCATAGCTCCAACTGCTTGTGCTCCACCAACTTTAAATATTTTGGTTACTCCAACAAGATTTGCAGTATATAAAATTACAGGATTAACTTTTCCTTCCTTATTTGGAGGCGTGCACAATACAATTTCTTTACAACCAGCAACTTTCGCTGGTACTGCTAACATTAAAATTGTTGAAAATAATGGCGCAGTTCCTCCAGGAATATATAAACCAACTTTTTCAATTCCTACAGATTTTCTCCAACATTGAACACCTTTAGTAGTTTCAATTACTTTCGGAGTCTCTTTTTGAGAAGTGTGAAAAACTTCAATATTATTTTTAGCTTGCTCAATAGCCTGCTTCAACTCTTCTGAAACTTCATTTTTTGCCGCTTCAATCTCTTCCTGAGAAACTTCTAAGCCGGATAACTTTGTATTATCAAACTTCTCAGCATACTCATATAAAGCTTGGTCTTTATTTTCCTGAACGTTCTTTAGAATAGCAGTTACGATTTCATTAAGTTCAGATTTATCAAACTGAGCTCTTTTACAAAGCTCATTCCAGGTACTTTTCTCCGGATTCGTATATACTTTCATTTTAGCCATTATATTACTGAATCATATTTTCAATTGGACAAACTAAAATTCCTTCTGCACCTGCAGCACGAAGTTCATCTATTAAATCCCAAAAATCGTTTTTATTAATAACTGAGTGAACAGAACTCCAACCTTCTTGAGCTAAAGGCAAAATAGTTGGACTTTTAATTCCTGGAAGAATATTTATGATATCGTCTACTCTATTATTTGGAGCGTTTAACAACACATATTTATTCTTTCTTGCTGCTAAAACAGATTGTAAACGGAATTGAATTTTATCTAATATAGCTTGATTTTCAGCAGAAATCTGTGGAGATTTTACTAAAACAGCTTCTGATTTCACTAAAACTTCAATTTCCTTTAAGTTGTTCTTGAATAAAGTACTTCCACTAGAAACAATATCACAAACTGCATCAGCCAATCCAATATTTGGAGCAATCTCAACAGAACCATTAATGATGTGTAAGTTTGCTTCAACTCCTGCTTTTGCTAAGAATTTTTCAACTGTTTTTGGATAAGAAGTTGCAATCTTTTTACCAGCTAAATCAGCTAAACTCTTAGCTTCTGAGGTTTTAGGTACAGCAATAGAAACTCGACATTTAGAAAATCCTAATTTCTCTACTACATCAATATTATTGCCTTTTTCAATTATTAAATTCTCACCAATAATCGCGATATCTACTACTCCATCTCTTAAGTATTGAGGAATATCTCCATTTCTTAAAAAGAAAACTTCTAATGGAAAATTTCGAGCTGAAGCTTTTAATTGATCTTTCCCGTTATCAATTGAAATTCCAATGGCTTTTAAAAGTTTTAAAGAATCTTCGTTAAGTCTTCCTGATTTTTGAACTGCTAATCTTAATTTACTCATTTTAGTATTTGTGTTGTTGTTTGAGCAAACCTTAGGAATCTAATTCTGAACTGTGTAGAATTAAAAAATCCGCTTGATTTACTCAAACGGATTTTAAATTTTATGTTGTTAATTACGTACATATCATTATCGATTCGCTTGAGTGCAAATATGATGATGATGATGATGTAATTGAATAAATGTCATTGTAATAATTTTACGTTTGCAAATTTAAATGATAATCTTTTATTCATCCAAATAAAAATTCAACTATTTTAATTTTTCCACAAAAACCTAGATAAAGTTTGATTTTTAACTTCATTATATTCCTATTCTTTATAACTAGCAAATGACAAAAAAGGAGTAATAGTTTATATTACTCCTTTCTTATACATATTTATAAAACTTTATAATTCAATTAAAAGTCTTGAAATATTGCATGCATCATACGTTTTTTATCGTTGATGCTTTCTTCTAATGAAATCATAGTCTCAGTTCTACTTACCCCATGAATTTCATCAATTTTGTAAATAACGTCTTTCGCATCATTCGTATCCTTGGCACGAACTTTACAGAAGATATTATACTTTCCAGCAGTTACGTAAGCTACAGTAACATTAGGAATGTGACGTAAGTTATCAATCACATGTTGCGTCATAGAAGTCTTTTCTAAAAAGATACCTACATGAGCAATAAAAGAATATCCCATTTTCTCATAATCTAACGTTAACGTAGATCCTTGAATAATACCTTCATCTTCCATCTTTTTAACACGTACGTGAATTGTACCTGCAGATACTAATAATTTTTTAGCAATATCTGTAAATGGTGTTCTAGCATTTTCAATTAAGATATCCAAAATTTGATGATCGATTTCATCTAATACAAATTTCTTCATTTTTAAATTTTATTCATAGTATGCGACAAAAATATGAATTATTATTAACAAACAACAATAATATGCGGTATAAAATTTAATATTTAATAAAAATTTAATCTTCGAAAACGATTTCGTGATGTCCAAAGTATTCTTTTAAGTCACCTTGCTTTTCCTTTTTTAATCTAGAAGTAAGTCTGTTATCTGCAATTTCATCTACATATAAAAAGCCAATATCTGTACCTTCTTGATTACGATGAATCACATCAAAAAATGATTTTTCATTGTTTGGAATTTTAAAATACGGTTTGTACATATTAAAATCACTAGTAATAGCAATATGATATATCCCTTGAAGTAATGAATAGAAATTAAACTTTCGAGTTTCCTCTCTGTTATAATCATTAGGAAAATGTCCAGCTTCAATTAAAATTGTGTTATGACCAAGTTTTTGAAAATTATCACCAGTAGCTGTCGGATAAAACTCGTCTGTATATCTTCCTATATGATTTGGAATAACTTTCTGAAGTAATTCGTTCATTGCAACGATAACATTCATCGTTTCAATTCTTCCTTTTGTTATTTTACGCGTTTCCTCTTCCGAAGGCGCTAAAAAAGAAATAGTAGCTGGATTTTTTGTTCCTTCCACTCCGAATATGGTTCGCTGGTCATGCAAATTAAAACAAAAATGAGGATTAAAATCATCTAAATATTTCCTTAAAACCTTACTCTCACAAGCGCTTTGATCAACAGCATCTCTATTTAAATCAACATTATTAGCATTCACTCTTGTATAAGCTAAGGCTCCATCTGGATTTAAAATTGGAATGATTTGAATAGTACAATTCTCTATTATATCTTGAATAATATCATGACCATAATATTCTCTGTAGAAATTTAAAAAGTCAAACACAGCTTTCGTTCCTGTGCTTTCATTACCATGCATTTGACTCCAAATTAATATACGTTTTTTTCCATTTCCAAACTTCAACTTAAAAATGTCCCTCCCTTCTTCTGATTTACCTATCAATTCCTTAGAAATAGAATCATGTAACTTATCAAATAAAGGCTGTATATCACTTAGAGTAATCCATTTCCCTAATAAATGACTCTCTTTAATATCTGTATAACAATCTTTTAAAAAGTTTATATCCAGCAAACTCATTTAACTATTTATCCTTTTTAGTATGAAAACCATTCTTTGACTAACTTCTTTTCAATTGATTCCACTGACTTGTGTACATAGTCATTTTTTATCGAATCATAATCGTAATCAGCCGACCATTCTTCAATATTTTGATGAAGCTCTTTTAAAGAATCACAGATAAAATCTAACTCTTGATTTGTAATTGTTGGATGAATTGATAAACGAATCCATCCTGGTTTTTCGATATTACATCCTTCCAAAATCCGACTTTCAATAGATTTAGAAGTTTCTCTATCTACATTTAGTAAGAAATGCCCATAAGTTCCAGCGCAAGAACACCCACCACGAGTTTGTATTCCAAATCTATCATTCAATAATTTTACCACTAAATTGAAGTGATATTTTTCAAAATAAAATGAAAAAATACTAAGTCTATCCCTATGATTTGGTGCTAAAATGTGAACACCTTCTAAAGAATCTAAACAGTCAAACATAACTTTATTGATCTCATCCTCCCTATTCTTAATGTTTTCTGTTCCCATTTGATCTTTTAACTGCATAGACAAAGCAATTCGAATGGTTTGTAAAAATGCAGGTGTTCCTCCATCTTCTCTCGTCTCTACATCATCAATATAATCATGTTCTCCCCAAGGGTTTGTATAAGTTACAGTTCCTCCTCCTGGATTGTCTGGAATCACATTCTTGTATAATTTTTTATTAAAAATCAAAACCCCTGAACTTCCTGGACCTCCTAAAAATTTGTGTGGAGAAAAGAAAATAGCATCTAAATACTCATCATCATTATCGGGATGCATATCAATATCTACGTAAGGTGCTGAACAGGCAAAATCAACAAAACATAATCCGTTATACTTATGAATTAAAGCTGCAACTTTGTGATAATCCGTTTTAATTCCTGTAACATTTGATCCTCCAATAATTGAAGCTATTTTGATTGGCCTGCTCTCATATTTTTGAATTACTTTTTCAAACATCTCCAAGCAAACTAATCCTTCCTCGTTACAAGGAACGACTTCAACATCAGCAATTGTTTCTAACCAAGAAGTTTGATTAGAATGATGTTCCATATGACTCACAAATACAATTGGTCTCTTTTCATCTGGAATTACTGTATGATCTTTTAGGTTTTCAGAAACTTTTAATCCAAGAATACGTTGAAACTTATTTACGACACCTGTCATACCAGAACCTTCCGTAATTAAAACATCATCTTTTGAGGCATTTACATGACGCTTAATAATATTTCTAGCCTCATGGTAAGCCAATGTCATAGCGGCTCCAGAAGTTGAAGTTTCTGTATGAGTATTTGCCACAAAAGGACCAAACTCATTCATTAATTTCTCCTCGATAGGTCTATATAAACGTCCACTCGCCGTCCAATCAGTATAAATTAGCTTCTTAACACCATATGGTGTAGTAAACTCTTGATCGATTCCAATTATATGTTTTCTAAACTGTTGGAAATATTCCTCTAAACTCATATCCATCATATTCTAGTTATACGAATTTCTATAAAAATTTTTAATTGATTACTAGCTTGTTTTAAATTTAACAACCCTAGTAAATTTGTATGGTAATAAAAAATCCCGCACAACTGCGGGATTCTATTAAATTATCTCTTTTATTTCGTTTATAAAGCGCTCAGCTAAATCATCTGCTTTTTCTTGTGATTTTGCTTCGGTGTATATTCTAATAATTGGCTCGGTATTCGATTTACGAAGATGAATCCACTCTTCTGCAAAATCAATCTTTACACCATCAATAGTATTCACATCTTCACTTTTATATTTTTCAGCCATGGCAGCTAAAATATTATCAACATCGATTTGTGGTGTTAATTGGATTTTATTCTTACTCATGAAATAACTTGGATATGAGTTTCTCAATTCTTTACAAGAGATTTTCTTTTTAGCTAAATGTGATAAAAATAAAGCGACTCCAACTAACGAATCTCTACCGTAATGAGACTCCGGATAAATAATACCTCCATTTCCTTCTCCACCAATAACGGTGTTTGTGTCTTTCATCATTTGAACTACGTTCACCTCTCCTACTGCGCTTGCTGTATATGTTCCTCCGTGAGCTTCTGTAACATCTCTCAAAGCTCTTGAAGATGATAAATTTGAAACTGTGTTTCCTCCTTTTAATTCTCCTAAAACATAATCAGCGCAAGCAACTAACGTATACTCCTCACCAAACATAGAACCGTCTTCACAAATAAGTGCTAAACGATCAACATCAGGATCGACAACAATACCTAAATCAGCCTTCTTTTTCACAACTAATTCAGATATATCTGTTAAATGCTCTTTTAAAGGCTCTGGATTATGAGGAAAATGTCCATTAGGCTCACAGTATAATTCAATACATTTCACTCCTAATTCCTTTAGCAACGCTGGTATAGCAATCCCTCCAGTAGAATTCACTCCATCTACAACTACTTTAAATTTTGCTTTTTTAATAGCCTTTTTGTCTACAAGTTTAAGTTTTAAAACTTCTTTAATATGCTTTTTAATATAATTCTTCTTCTTTTTTACAACACCTAAATCATCAACATCGGCAAAATCAAAATCTTCTTTTTCTGCTATTGCTAAAATCTCTTTACCATCTTCTCCATTCAAGAACTCGCCTTTCTCATTTAACAACTTAAGTGCATTCCATTGTTTTGGATTATGAGAAGCGGTTAGAATAATTCCACCTTCAGCTTTTTCAATTGGAACAGCAACTTCTACTGTTGGAGTTGTAGACAATCCTAAATCGATTACATTAATTCCTAAACCAATTAAAGTATCAGAAACTAAACCACTAATCATCTTCCCTGAAATACGAGCATCTCTACCTATAACAATGGTAATTTTGTCTTTATCAGTATTTCTGTTCTTTATGAAGGTACCGTAAGCTGCGGCAAATTTTACTGCATCAATTGGTGTAAGATTATCTCCAGTACTACCTCCAATGGTTCCTCTAATTCCCGATATAGATTTTATTAATGTCATATTTATTTTTTGATTTACGCAAATATAAAATTAATACTTCATTTCTTCATAGAATACTATAAAAGCTGCTAGTAAAATTATAATTAGCGAAAAAAACTATATTTGTGTCAAAATTTTAAAATTAGTTATGGAAAACGAATTAAATTCAGAAAAAACTGCCTGCTCTTTTTGTAAAAGTCCTATTGAGGAAGATGTTATTTTTTGCTCGGAATGTGGTCATCCTGAAAATGGAACAGATAAACAAAGAGCACAATTCTTTGCTAAAAGAGCAATGAACAAGAACAAAAAAATTGATGATGAGAAAAAAATTAATTCTGCTAGAAATATACTCTTTGCCTTATCTGCATTAATGGCCATCTTCGGATTCATAATATACTCACAAACAGATGAATTAATTAGTTTAGGTGTAAATTTCTTTGTTGCATTCATCTATTTAACCCTAGCTTTTTGGTCGGAACAAAAACCTTTTATTTCTTTATTAATAGGCTTGTTATTATATATCACAATTTTGATTATAGGATTCATTATAGATCCAACATCTATTGTTAGAGGAATATTATGGAAAATATTAATCATTTCATTACTAGCTAAGGGGATGCACTCCGCATTAGAATTAAAGAATAAAGGAACTAACGAGTTATAAGGATGTTGAGCTTTTGTGCCAATTGTAATAAAAATTATGAAACTCAGGTAAACTTTTGTACTGAATGTGGCTTAAGAATAAAAAAAGTTAAGAGTAATAACAACAGAGATACGGTAAATGCTATTTTGGGTTTTTACATTGTTATGATTTGTTATTTAGCACTTTCAAATTTTATATTCAGAGCATATCAAAATAACCTATTAGTCGATATTGGTATTGAATTATTATTTATTGGTATCGTTTTGATTTTTTGCTTTTATAACTTGAAGGAAATTATAACGCTTTACAAGTTTCCCGAAATAGCGGTTTCTAAGTACATAAAATATTTATCAATAACATTGATTTTCTGCTTTTTAGTCTATTTCGGAATAGGAAAATTAAATGAGTTTATATTCCCTAATGAAAACTTAAATATTCTATATGATTATTCCTATTTAGAGCATCCTTTTCTTTGGTCTATATTGTTTGTAGCAATTTTACCTCCTATTTTTGAAGAATTAGCTTTTAGAGGTTACTTATTTAATAACTTGTTAAAACTAATATCACCTAAATCAACAATAATAGCTACAGCCTTTTTATTTGCGTTGATTCATATATCCTTTATTTCAATTATATGGATTTTTCCGTTTGGCTTATTTCTAGGTTATTTACGAAAAAGATATAATACTTTATGGATTCCTATGCTTGTGCACTTTACACATAACTTTGTAGTGCTAATTTTAGATTACTATTTCTACAATAAAGAACTCACAGCATTATTATTTGAAAATGGTTTATAAGTGTTACTAATTAATTTCTTATAAATTAAATTTAACTTAAAAAGAGAATTTTATTCATAAAAAAACCACTACAAAATTGTAGTGGTTTTCTATATCATATGGACTTCGGATTACTTTCCTTGTTCCATTTTCTTCTTTAATTCAGCTAATCCACCGATATCACCTAAAGTAGTTTTTTCAGTTTCTTGAGCTTTTTTAGCTGCAGCTTTCACATTTCTTTGCTCTTCTTCTCTGAAGATTGAAGTATGAGAAACAACTATCTTACGATATTCTTTACTAAATTCAGTTACCATAAATTCAACAGTATCACCTTTAGCTAATTTACCACCGTCTTCTTTTTCTAAGAAACGAGTTGGAGCAAATGCTTCAATACCGTCTTCAAAAGTTACTGTAGCTCCTTTATCGTTTTTAGCTGTAATAGTTCCTTCGAACTTAGATCCGATAGCATACTTAGCTTCATGAGCATCCCAAGGATTATCTTGAGTTTGCTTGTGTCCTAAGTTTAACTTACGGTTTTCAACATCTAATTCTAAAACTTGAACCGCTAATTTATCTCCAACAGTTACAAACTCTGATGGGTGCTTAACTTTCTTAGTCCAAGATAAGTCAGAAATGTATACTAATCCGTCAATACCTTCTTCTAATTCTACGAATACACCGAAGTTAGTATAGTTACGAACAGTTCCTTCGTGCGTAGAACCTACAGGATACTTAGTAGTAATATCTGTCCATGGGTCTGGGTGTAATTGCTTCATACCTAAAGACATTTTACGCTCTTCTCTATCTAAAGTTAAGATTTGAGCCTCAACTTCGTCACCTACTTGTACGAAATCTTGTGCAGAACGTAAATGAGTAGACCAAGACATTTCAGATACGTGGATTAATCCTTCAACTCCATCTTCTACTTCTACAAACGCACCATAGTCAGCTAAAACAACTACTTTACCTTTTACTTTGTCTCCAACTTTTAAACCACCATCTAAAGCTTCCCAAGGATGAGCAGATAATTGCTTTAATCCTAATTGGATTCTAGATTTGTTATCATCAAAGTCTAAGATTACTACATTTAATTTTTGATCTAACTCAACAACTTCACTTGGGTGGTTGATACGAGACCAAGATAAATCAGTAATGTGAATTAATCCGTCAACACCTCCTAAGTCAACAAATACACCATAAGAAGTTACATTCTTAACAACTCCTTCTAATACTTGTCCTTTTTCTAATTGACCGATGATTTCACGTTTTTGCTCTTCTAAGTCAGCTTCGATTAACGCTTTATGAGAAACTACTACGTTCTTAAATTCGTGGTTAATTTTAACAACCTTGAATTCCATAGTTTTTTCAACATATTGATCGTAATCACGGATAGGCTTAACATCGATTTGAGATCCTGGTAAGAATGCTTCGATTCCGAAAACATCTACAATCATACCACCTCTAGTTCTACACTTAACAAAACCGTTAACGATTTCTCCAGTTTCGTGTGCATTGTTAACTCTATCCCAAGCTTTAATTACACGTGCTTTTTTGTGAGATAATACTAATTGACCTGAAGAATCTTCTCTTTTGTCAACTAATACTTCTACTTTGTCACCAACAGCTAAGTTAGGGTTGTAACGGAATTCGTTTAAAGAAATAACTCCTTCAGATTTAGAGTTAATATCAATAATCGCGTCACGATCAGTAATACGAACTACTTCACCTTCAATTACGTCACGCTCGTTTACGAAACCTACAGTTCCTTCTAAAGCTTTTTCGAATTCTTTTAATTTAGACTCATCAACTTCATCAATACCTTCTTCGTATTTATGCCAATTAAATGTTGCTAAAAATTCTGCTGGATTTACTGCTTCTGCAGTTTTTTTTGTTTCTTCAGACATGTCTGAGAATAATTTTTGTATCTTTTTGTTAATCAGATTTTTAACGATATTAACTCAAAGAGAAATTAAACTTAATAAAATAATTTTTCACCCTTTTCTAATCTGTTCTCGTAAAAAGGAGTGCAAATTTACAAAATAATATTTATTTAACCTAAAATGATTTGGTTTATAGTTATTTAAATCAAAAAACCGTTACAAATTTTTGTAACGGTAAGTATTTCTTTCAGATTTAGTTAAGAAAATTAATCCTCATCTTCCTCTTCATATTCTTCATCTTCATAAGGATCAGCTTTCAACAATAATGCAAAAACTGTTTTTTCATCTAAATTCATGAAGTCTTTATACAAAATTTCTGTAACCTGATCTTTAGTTTTATTCTCTTTAAACAAGTCATATGCTTTTTCCGGAGCACCTTTTATTACATCTTTCACTAATTCTTTCCCAAACTGAAGTATTTCGGCTTTTGGCATTCCAGCATCCATCATTGGTTTAACATTCGCTACTACACTAATTGCCGCTGCTTTACATATATTTTCTTTAGTTAATTTCATATTTGCTTGAGAAAACAAATGGAACGAACTAAGTAAAAAAACGATAATTACTAGGTTTTTGATTTTCATTTTTCTTGATTTAAAAGGTTAACAATATTATTATCTAAAATAAACTATTAACTTCTATTAATCAGAAATATTTCACTAAAACTAAATTATAATTTTCTAATCCCAATTTTAATAGAAAACTAGATTAATTCTACATGTAAACAACTTTACTATTCGCTTTAAATGTAAAATCAATTAATTATAGTTATTTCTACTTTATAAAGACTATTAATTTGTTCAAATAAACTCTCTGAGTCATTTTTTCTTACAGAAATGACATACTCACATTCCAATTCTAACTTTTGATTCAGAATTTCAAGTTGATTCTTTTTAATAATCTGCTGAACTTTATTCATCATATCGTAACCAAATGTTAGTTTAAAATGCACATCAATTGTTTTCTCAATAATCTCTGAAGCCTCCAAAGCCATTTTCGCAGAAGTTCTGTATGCATTAATTAACCCTCCTACTCCTAACTTGGTTCCTCCAAAATATCGAACAGAAACAATTAAAATGTTTGTTACATCAAAAGCTTGAATTTGCCCATAAATTGGTTGACCTGCGGAATTGCTGGGCTCTCCATCGTCATTTGCTCTAAAACGAATATTCTCTGTACCTAACTGCCATGCATAACAATGATGCGCAGCATTTGGATGTTGTTTTCTTAATTCATCTAAACAATCTTTTATATGATCTTCAGTTGAAACTGGAAAAGCATAACCAAAAAACTTACTATTTCTGTCCTTGAATAGCGTTTCCTCTGAAGGTTTTATAAGTGTTTTATACGTATCCTTTTGTTCCATTTTAATCCTTCATAATTAAAAGAATACTAATTACTGCAATTAAAACTCCCAACCAGTTCTTATTTTCTAGTTTCTCTTTAAATAAAAACAACCCGAAAAGCGTAGTTAATAAAACTATACTAACATTATTTATGGTAAACAGCACAGAACTTTCAATTCCTTTAATCTTTAGCGCTCGAATTAGAAACTCAATAGAAAAGTAATTAGGAATTCCTAAACCAATTCCACCAATAATACTTTTCATTTCAAACTTTTCCTTTTTTCGAACAATCTGAAAAAGTAAAAACAGAATTCCAAATATGAATGCAATTCCAAAAATATACGCAGAGAAAATAGAAACACTTTCTTCAGGAACAAAGTTCAACTCTGTATATTTCAATAAGGTATCAATTGCTCCAGAACCTAGGAATAAAATAACAGGAAGTAACAATGAACTCCCTTCAAAACTTCTTGATTGATTAGTTTTCACAGAAGTTAAATACACAGCAACTAATGCTAATAAAATTCCTATTACTTTGATTAATGAAATGGTCTCATTATACAATAAAATTCCGAATACAATTGGAATTACTACCGCCATTCTTCCAGAAACAGAAGCAACCGAAAGTCCGTTGCGTTGAGAAGTGGTTGCCATCACATTAAAAATAGTAATGAATAAAAATCCTAGGACTAGAGCTCCATAAAACCAATCTTGCTGCGGAATTGACGCAACAGAAACCTTCACATCAGAATATGAATAACCAATTATAAAGGCAACAATATAGTTTACAACTATTGCTTGAAATGTATTTACTTTGAAAACATCGAATAATTTAAATATCACATATAAACTACTCGAAATTAAAATGCTTAAGATTAAATAAATCATACCTTAAACTCCTCTCTATTAAATAATTCAACAACGTCATCCTTTCCTGGCTCATTGTTCCAAACATGAATTCCTAATTGCTTTGCAGCATTCGTGTTATCTGTAGTATCGTCGATAAAAATCGTTTCTTTAGGATTTAAGCTATTCTCTTTTAGTACAAACTCATAGATATCAGCATTTGGCTTTCTCATGTGAATTTCGTGAGACAAATAAAACTGCTCGAAGCAGTTTTTAAATTCATTATATAAATCCTTTCCCCAATCATTCTGAATCCAAGAAATATGTAAATCATTAGTATTACTTAAAAGGAACAATCGATACTTATTTGAAGCGGCTAATTCTTTTAAAAATCGTAATCGTTCTAAAGGAAAATCTAATAAAATAGCATTCCAAGCTTTTATCAAGTCTTCTTTATCTATGCTAAACTCATTATGAAAATACCCTACAAAATCTTCTGTTGAAATCAGACCCATTTCATAATCATAATACACTTGCATCATTTTTTCAGAAATCTCCTTTACTCCTAGCTTATATAATTCTCTATAAGTCGCCTCCTTATCTAAATTAATGAATACATCACCAAAATCGAAAATGATATTTTTAATCATTTATATATGTTCTTAATATGTTGTTTGCTATTTTCTCTTCTCTTTCTAATCGTGCATTTAAAACAGGAGCTTTCACCCCATCTTCAAAGCTATTTTTACCAATAAACACTTGTGCTTCATCCCATAGATTTTCATCTATAAATGATTGTAAAGTAACCGCACCACCTTCAATTATTACAGATTGAATTTTATGTTTTGATAAGACCTCTAAAATTTGATTCGGTACATTACTATGAAAATCAATCTTTTCGAAAATTAGGTTTTCATCCAAACTCTTTTGCTCTTGCTCTGTAATAAAAATTGTTTTTACTGAATTATCATAAACCGCTAATTCTTTATTCAGTTTTAACGAACGATCTAAAACCACACGAACTGGATTTTGCCCCGTCCAACTTCTTACATTCAATTTTGGATTATCTGCTAATACAGTTTTTGTACCAACTAGAATTGCATGTTCTTCTGCTCTAAACTTATGAACCAATTGTTTCGCATATTCATTTGAAATCCATACTGGAGACTGATTATCTTTTTCTTTTGGAGCTATAAATCCATTTGAAGTTTCTGCCCATTTTAAAATAACAAATGGTCTTTTTTTATTTTGAACCGTAAAAAAACGTTTGTGATGTTGTTTACACTCTTCCTCTAAAACACCAACAAATACGTTACAACCGTTCTTTTTTAGCTTTTCTATACCTTTTCCTGCAACGACACTATGAGTATCAATTGTTCCTACAACAACATTTGGAATCTTTTTTTCAATGATTAAGTCGGAACAAGGCGGTGTTTTTCCAAAATGTGAACAAGGCTCTAAGGTTACATAAATGGTAGATTTTACCAATAACGACTCGTCTTTTACGGATTGAATAGCATTTACTTCAGCATGTGGACCTCCATAAGGGCTCGTGAATCCTTCTCCTATAATTTTGTCGTTATAAACAATTACTGCTCCAACTGAAGGATTTGGACGTGTTGTGCCAATTCCATTTTTTGCCAACTCTAAGCATCGGCGCATATATTTCTCGTTGAAATCCAACAGCTATAATTTAATTTTTACTTCTTGTGTTTTATCAACCTTGTAAGTATTCGAAAAACCTAAAACTTTATATTTGATATCACCCTTAAACTGAACATTTACTTTTTCGTTAATTAACGTTCTTAAAAGTCCACCAAGAATACCTCCTTTATCTTTTTCGAATATTTTATTTGTGGGTATTAATACGTCTAATGGAATTGTAAATTCTTTGTTTGCAGGAACTTTAAATTCCTCCGAAGAAACCTTTGCTACTTCTGCCCCATCTACAATTACTTTAATTTCATCTGTCGAAATTTTCCCGCCTATATCATTCTCATTTTTAAAGAAAGCTTTTGCTTGTAAATGAATTGTATCGCTTCGTAACGACAAAAACTGAATTTCATCAACCTTTATAAAAGTGGGTTTCTTTTTTACTGAACAATTCAATAAAAAAATAGAGATAACAATTAGATATAGTATGTTCTTCATTTGTTTTCTATACTTTTGAAAAGCCAAAAATACCATTTTTACATTGATTATATGAAGCTAAAAGACTTCAGAACTTTTTTCAACGAGGAACTCACTGATTTATATCCTAAAACAGAAATAGACGCATTTTTCTTTAGAGCAATTGAAAGCGTTCTAGAGTTACAATTGATGGATGTTTTTACAAAACAAGATTTTAAAATTGAGGAAAACAAACTTGTCACTTTGAAATCAGTTTTAGATAAGCTTAAAAATGAAGAACCTATTCAATATATTTTAGGTGAAACTGAATTCTACGGTTACAAATTCAAAGTGAATTCTGATGTATTAATTCCAAGACCCGAAACGGAAGAATTGGTTAGTTGGGTAACAGAAACTTGCAATTCTGATAATAGAGTACTCAATATTTTAGATATTGGAACTGGTTCTGGTTGCATTGCGATTTCCGTTAAAAAAGAGATAGAAACTTCAAAAGTTACAGCTTTCGATATTTCTGAGAAAGCTCTGGAAACTGCAAAAGTAAATGCAAAACTAAACGATGCCGATGTAAATTTTATTCATCATGACATCTTATCTGATACCAAAGTTCATCAAATGTTTGATGTTATAATTTCGAATCCACCATACGTTCGAGAATTGGAAAAAGTCGAAATAAAAAACAATGTTTTAAATAATGAGCCACATTTGGCGTTATTTGTTGAAGATGATAATCCTTTGATGTTTTACAAACGTATTGCAGACTTTGCCAAAACTAATTTAAACCAAGATGGCGTATTGTTTTTTGAAATCAATCAGTATTTGGGAGAAGAAACAAAACAAATGTTATTGCAAAAAGGATTTAAAGATGTAGTTTTAAAGAGCGATTTGTTTGGAAATCACAGGATGATAAAAGCTAATTTTTAAAAAATACATGTATTTATGGAAGGTAATTTTCAAGAAGAATTAGAAAAATTAAAAAAAGAAAATGAAGCTTTACGTAATGAAATGAGCAAAGCTTCTGAAAAGAAAAAACGTAAACAAGAACGCACGAAAAAAACACTCTCTTGGACTTGGAGTATGTTTGCTGGCGCTTCACTAAAAAATAACTTTAATCAGTGGTTTACAGAATTCCACACCCAAGAAAGAGTTTCACCAAATACTTCAGCGAGTTTACTTACTTCATTAGTTAAAAGATTTGTTAGAGTACGTTTATTAAGTGTAATCTTACTTCTGTTCTCTATATTTCCCTCATTAGTTTCATTGTATATTTTAATAAAACAAAACGAATTAATTAAAACTCAAAACTTACTAGTTGAAGGTTCGAGACGATCTTCTTATAGCTATCAATTAGCACAAGTATTAGATGATATCGATAGAGGCTATTCATCAAAAACTAGAAATAGAATTATTTCTCTATGTAATGTTCTTAAACCATATAGGTATCTAGATGAAAATGGAAAATCTACAGTATACTATAGCCCAGAGAGAACTCAAGTTCTATTATATTTAATCAATTCTCAAATGAGTAATGCCGAAAAAAGTGTTTTGTTTGATAATATCGATTTCTCCTATTGCGACTTAAGAAATGTAGATTTATCTGGAAAATATTTAGCAGGAATTAATTTGTCTAATTCTAATTTGGATAATTGTGAATTAAATAAAGCTCGATTAGATAATGCCGATTTTACAAAAGCCTCATTAAGAGGTATTCAGTTTTCAAATGGCTGGGCTAAAAACACATCATTTAGAGAAGCTGATTTAACCAACGCAAACATTACAAAGGCAGTAGATTTAACTGGAGCAGATTTTACTGATGCTGATACTGACGACACCAACTTTAGTCTGTCAGATATTACAAAAACTAAAGGATTAAAATAAATCTAGAAATTTTAAAATATCTGTACTTTTGATTAACCAACGCTAAATTTTCTTTTTTGAACGAAGCTATTTTAAAAACAGAAGTACAGAATTTTATCAACGATAATATTAACGAGGATGTTTCTAAAATCATCTTTAAAGGCAGTCCTTTTGAAGAAATTTCAGTTCAGGAGCTCGCAAATCAAATTGTAGCTAAGAAAAAAAGTCAAAAAAAGTTACCAACTTGGTTTGCATCAAAAAACATATACTATCCACCAAAAATTTCAATTGAACAAACTTCATCAGAAATCACGGCAAAATATAAATCTGAAATTATTAGTGGCAATTCGCTTATTGATTTAAGTGGTGGATTTGGAATCGATTCTTTTTATTTTTCAAAAAAAGTAGAAAAAGTCACTCATTGCGAAATCAATCAAAATCTTTCAATAATTGTAAAGCATAATTACGAACAATTAGCGGTTAACAATATAGATACACTAGCCGTTGATGGAATTTCTTTCTTAAAAAATTGTGAAGATAATTTTGACTGGATTTATATTGATCCTTCTAGAAGGGATAACACTAAGGGTAAGGTTTTTTTATTGAAAGATTGTACTCCTAATGTGCCTGAGGAGTTGGATTTATTATTTTCAAAATCAGAAAATATTCTGATAAAAGTTTCTCCTATTTTGGATATAACTTCTACATTGAAAGAATTAAAACATACCAAAGAAATTCACGTAGTTGCAGTAAACAATGAGGTTAAGGAACTTTTATTTGTATTAAAAAAAGATTTTACACAATCGACCACTATTAAAACAGTAAACCTAAAGGTTACAGGAAATCAGTATTTTAATTTCAATTCAGAAGATGAAACTCACTTAGAAAACATATACTCTCTTCCTCAAAAATACTTATATGAACCAAATGCTGCGATCTTAAAGTCTGGAGCTTTTTATAAGATTCCTGAAAGATTCAACTTAAAAAAACTGCACCAACACTCACATCTTTATAGCTCTAATGATTTAATTGATTTTCCTGGTAGAAAATTTATTATTAATTCAATAGTACCATACAATAAAAAAGAAGTCAGGAAAAGTATCCCTAATAAAAAGGCCAATATAACCGTAAGAAATTTCCCTAAAACAGTAGAACAAATAAGAAAGGAAACTAAGATTACTGATGGCGGAGATACGTACTTATTTTTTACAACATTAATAGATAATAGTAAAGTTATGATTATCAGCAAAAAAATTAGCTAGATTTTATTATATTTGAAGCGGTTACAACTTTTGTAAAGGGTAACTACTATAAGTGTTTTAAGGGGGAAACACGTGGAAGCCTTGATAAAATTCAAGGCTTCCGTCCCCTTTTAAGTTCAATTCCCTCCCTATTTCGAAAAGATTTGTATTTTAGCTTTATAGAATTTTTAAACTAGCCTATACCTATGCCTTTTTTAAACGATCAAGAATACGAAGATTTACAGGAGCAAGTAAAAAATCTTACTTCTAAAAATGAAGAACTTGAAACAGAAATTTCTGCCAAAGAAGAAGAATTAGGTGATGTTAAAAGTACTGCTCGAAACAGAAATATCTTATTGAGTTTTTTATCTGGTGTTTCCATAGCTGCGGCTGTATATTTTTTCCAAAATCAATCTGGTAGTACTATTGATATCTCAGAAATCAAGAAAGCCGAAGCGACTCGAGTTTTAGATAGTATTAGCGATTTAACTGCTGATGCAGACTACTTTGATGATTCAGATGATAATGAAGGAAGTACTGGTTTAGAAAGTGGAATTAGTAAAATTAAAAACAATATTAAAAACGAAGTTGTTTACTCTGTACAAATTGGTGCTTTTACAAATAAAAAATACCCACTACTTTCTAAAACTATTGCGGGTACACTTTCAAATGAAGAGTACTTAAGATACTCAATCGGATTATTCTCAACGTTAAAAGAAGCTCAGAATTTTAGAAGACAATTATTAAAATTAGGATTTAATGATGCCTTCGTTGCCTCTTATGTTAACGGTAAAAGAAAAGAAATACATAAACCTTATTAATTATTACATTTTATAATGGTAAACTATATACCTCGAACGCTACTGTTAGCTTTAACATTAAGCGTTCGTTTTTTTTACGCTCAAAATGATACTCCAGCAAATAACACTCAAATTGGTTTTGCTCAATTAGACTTTTTATCTATTAACATGCCTGATGCTAATGAAGCAAATATGGATTTCACAGGAATTCATTACAATGCGAAGTTAAATGATTGGAGTTATGCCGGGCTTGGTTTTTACGGTGCCGTAGGTGGAATAAGAGGAGGTTTCTTCACTCTTGGTTTAAATTTAGGAGTAAAAAAAGAAATCTATAATAACTTATTTATTGATGCTGGTTTACATTTTGGTGGTGGCGGTGGTGCTGCAGCTCCTGATGGTGGAGGTGCATTTATATTACCTCACGCGAGTCTGGGATATGATTTTAAATACTTTTCTCTAACTACGGGATGGAGTTATATAAATTTCTTCGATGAAGGAACAATTAAGAGTAATCAGTTTTATGCATCAGTTCAAATTCCTTTTTCTTTTGATTACAGCGATTTTGATATTCGAGAAGAAGAATTTACAACTGAAAATTTGAAAAATTCCAAATGGAATAAAAAAAGCCATAGAATTAGTGCTATGGTACATCTAAATAATTTATCTGTAGAAGGAAATTCTCAGTTTACTACTGGAACTTCTATAAAAGGTAGAACAATTCGATTAGCCGGATTCGAGTTTTCTTCTTTTTTAAATGATGATTGGTTTTATTTTGTAAAAGCAGATGGAGCATTTAGTGGAATTCCTGCAGGCTATATGGATATTTTCATTGGTGGTGGATATCATTTATCAATGAATAAAAACAGAACTAATATTCAAGCTAAATTCGGTGTTGGTGCTGGAGGTGGCGGAGGTGTAGACACGAAAGGTGGATTTTTAATTTATCCTGACATTTCATTAGAGCAAAAGATTTACGACAATATGTACTTGTCCATAAATAAAGGATACTTAATGAGTCCAGATAGCCATTTTCTCTCTTCTACTTTAGGATTTGGATTAAAGTATTATGTAGAAAAAGATGGAACTATTTCCGAAAATAAAGAAAATACAAAAGCAAAATTAAAAGGTGTCCAAACCATTTTAAAACAAGACTGGTATTTGAATGCAAATAGAAATGGTGGATTTGAACAAGACATGCATCAAATATCACTTCAAATTAATGTATTTCTTAACAAATATATTTATGGAGCAGGTCAAACTTCATTTGCCAACTTTGGCGATGCCGGAGCTTACGCAGAAGGAATTGTTGGTATTGGAGTTCAATCTAACAACTTCTTAAACAATAAGATTAGCCTATTTGCTCAAGTTTTAGGTGGTGCAGCCGGTGGTGGTGGAATAGCAACAGGTGAAGGTTTTATCGTTAAGCCAAGCGCAGGAATTAATTTAAAACTTACCAAAACTTTAGATTTAAGAGGTGGAATTGGATACGTGAAAGCTCGTGGGGGTTCGTTGAGCAACGTTTTTGGGAGTTTTGGTTTAAGTTATAACATATCTTTTTTAACGGCAAAGTAGATTATTATTAGGCTATCTTTGTGAAAAATTGATGACACTGATACATGCAGAAAAACATAAACATACAAAATAAAAAAGCTCGTTTTGAATACGAGATTTTAGATAAATATATAGCTGGAATTCAATTAACAGGAACTGAAATAAAGTCTATCCGACAAAGTAAAGCACGAATTACAGAAAGCTTTTGTGAATTCAATGAGCGTGGTGAACTTTTTGTAGTGAATATGTATATCGAGGAATATGCTTTCGGTAATCATTACAATCATAATCCGAAAAGCGAAAGACGATTGTTATTGAATAAACAAGAGCTAAAAAAACTTGCCCGCGAAGTTGAAGTTAAAGGAAATACTATTGTTCCTCTTAGGTTATTTATAAATGAAAGTGGTTGGGCAAAACTAGAAATTGCTTTAGCAAAAGGTAAAAAAACACATGACAAGCGTCAAACAATAAAAGATCGAGATAGTAAAAGAGATTTGGCTAGACTTAAAAAAAGTTTCTAACAATGTTAAGGGAAAAATTAGCCAATTACAATATTATTCTTGCCTCAGGTTCTCCTAGACGACAACAATTTTTTAGGGACTTGGATTTAGACTTTGAAATCAGAATAAAAAGCGTTGATGAAATTTATCCTAATCATTTAAAAGGAGCTGAAATAACAGATTATTTAGCTGAATTAAAAACTTCACCTTTTATTGAAGAGTTAAACGCAAATGATTTATTAATTACTTCTGATACCATTGTATGGTTAAATAATCAAGCATTAGGAAAACCAAAAGATTATAATGAAGCTTTTAAAATGATTAAAAGTTTATCCGGAAAGTCACATCAAGTAATAACTTCTGTAAGCCTCAAAAGCAAAAACTTTAAAAAAGTATTTAATGATACTTCAACTGTGTACTTTAGAGAGTTAACCGATGAAGAAATAGACTATTACATAAAAACTTATAAACCTTTTGATAAAGCAGGTGCTTATGGCATTCAGGAATGGATTGGTAAAGTTGGAATTAATAAAATTGAAGGAAGTTATTTTAATGTGATGGGATTACCTGTTCATAAATTATATAAAGAATTGATGAATTTATAATTATCATCTTTATTAAAAGTTTATTTTTGACCCGAATTTACAACACAACAATGAAAAAATATACATACACAGAGAAAAAAGACACTAGATCTGGTTTTGGAGATGGTTTAACGGAATTAGGTAAAACAAACCCTAATGTTGTTGCATTATGTGCTGATTTAACAGGTTCTTTAAAAATGAATGAATTTGAAAAGAATCATCCAGAGCGTTTTTTTCAAGTAGGAATTGCGGAAGCAAATATGATGGGAATCGCTGCCGGTTTAACAATTGGTGGTAAAATTCCATTTACTGGAACTTTTGCAAACTTTTCTACAGGACGTGTTTATGACCAAATCCGTCAGTCTATTGCATATTCTCATAAAAATGTAAAAATCTGTGCTTCTCACGCCGGATTAACATTAGGAGAAGATGGTGCCACTCACCAAATATTAGAAGATATCGGTTTAATGAAAATGTTGCCTGGAATGACTGTAATCAACACTTGTGATTACAACCAAACTAAAGCAGCAACTATCGCTATTGCAGAACATGATGGTCCTGTATACTTACGATTTGGAAGACCAAAAGTTCCTGTATTTATGCCAGAAGATCAAAAATTTGAGATCGGTAAAGCAATTAAATTAACCGAAGGAATAGACGTGACAATCGTTGCAACTGGTCATTTGGTATGGGAATCTTTAGTAGCTGCTGAGAAATTAGAGAAAGAAGGAATTTCTGCTGAAGTAATTAATATCCATACTATTAAACCATTAGATGAAAAAGCTATTTTAGAATCTGTAGCTAAAACTAAATGTATCGTAACAGCCGAAGAACATAATAAATTTGGTGGACTTGGAGAAAGTGTAGCACGCTGTTTAGCTCAAAACTCCCCTACTCCACAAGAATTTGTAGCTGTTAATGATAGTTTCGGAGAGTCTGCAACTCCTGCTGAGCTTATGAAAAAATACAAAATTAACGATGAAGCTGTAGTTGAAGCGGTAAAGAAAGTTTTGAAAAGGAAATAATAATTCTTAAAAAACGTTTAATACAAACACTCAAATTACAAGAATATGAAAAAACTAATTTTAGCGTTATGCTTGTTTATTGCGGCAACGCAATTTGCTGATGCACAAATTCATTTTGGAATTAAAGGAGGTATTAATTATAATTCTGACTCTTTTAAAGAGGTTTCAGATGATATTATTAACGGAAATGCAGAAAGTAGAACTGGATATCATGCAGGTATTTGGTTACGCTTTAAATTACCAATGGTTGGCTGGTATGTTAGACCAGAATTAGTGTACACTTCTTTAAAAAGTGAAGTAGATCTTAGAACAACAGCAACTACTTCTGAAGTAGTGGGCTATAATTTTCAAAAATTAGACATTCCTGTTTTATTAGGAAAGAAATTCTTAAAAGTTGCTTACGTTCATATCGGACCTTCTTTCCAATATATTTTAGATGGTGATTTAAACTATCAAACTGTTTCTAGCTTAAAGGCTGATGGTTTTACAGTTGGTATGCAGTTAGGTGGTGGAATTGAAATTGGTAAATTTGGTATTGATTTAAGATGGGAAAGAGCTTTTTCAGATGTTGAATCTCAATTTATTTCGGATATTGGAGGAGCAAATACTACTGCTAACTTTGACACGAGAGTAAATCAAATTATTGTAGGATTGTCTTTACGTCTATAATAATTTTATAATAGAATAGAAAAAAGCAACACTTTCGTGTTGCTTTTTTTATTTTATACTGTGTATTTAAACAATTAATTATTGAAGTTTTTAAATAATAAATCTATACCCTACCACTTTATTTCCTTCACGAATATTTGATTTTAGAACTTACTATTTTTAAATCTAGAAACTGCACATAACCCGTGAATAAATAAAAATAGGCAATAATCTACATCTTTACTCAAAAATTTAAATAAACTATAATTGACTCTTTATAACAATAAAAAAGCAGCACATATCTGCGCTGCTTCCTAATACTATTTATTGATAATTCTATTCGTTTGAAACTCTAATCTTCTCATTTAAATAATCTGGCAAAGTAGGATTATCTGGATCACTAAAATCATTTGTTGGGTCACCGTCTTTGTTTGCGTCTTCATTAATTGTTAAAACTCCGTCACCATCATCATCAGGATCAGCAAAATTTACTATTCCATTTTCATCTGTATCATCATTCCATGGTTTTCCGTCTCCATCAACATCTTCTAAAATATTTGGCACACCATCTCCATCAGAGTCTGTATTCTCAATTACATCATTCAATTCTACATAAAACAACAAAGTCTCATTCGCTTGAATTGTTCCACTCCCAACGTTTCTGTAAGCTAAACCTGATGGAATGAACAAGATAATCTTACCTGTTCCATCAAAAGTTAAAGGCTCATTTGGCATTGTTACATTTACTCCTGCTTTGATATTTGTTACACCATAAGTCCAACCTCTAATAACACCAGCTCCTAAAACAAACCATAAATTATTATTACTATCAAAATCAGTGTCATTTAAAGTAGTACCATTCAAAATTCTTCTTCCTGAATAATTCACTAAAACAGAATCAACTACAGTAGGATATCCTTTTGTTGAAGTTCCTTGTTGCGTAATGTATGAATACAATGTATAGTTAATATCAACATCATTAATCGTTTCTTCTACGATTTGTGAGTTTAATTTTGGATCATCGAAAAGTGCAGTTTGACCTGACTGTAGTGGTTTAACAACTCCTTCTGATGCATCATAATAATGACTTTTGAAAAACTTAACAAGTGTGTCATTATCTCTAACAGCTTGTGCAGCATGGTCAAAATTGTCTACTTGAGCGATTCTTTCATTTCCACAAGCATACGTTAAAAGTGAAATAACTCCAACAAAAATAAGATGTCTAAATTTTATCATTAATTATAATTTTTGATGCGCAATTTACCATTTTTATACCTTTGTAAAAAGTAAACGCAAAAAAATTAACTTTTTGTATGAGAATAGATAAATATTTGTGGTGTATTCGACTGTTTAAAACAAGAAGTATTGCCACAACTGCTTGTAAAAAGGGACAAGTTAAAATTGATGATACTACCTTAAAACCATCTCGAGAAGTTTTCGGAGGTGAAATAATCATCGTTCGTAAGAATCAGATAAACTACAAAATAAAGGTAATTGATATTCCTGAAAGTCGAGTTGGTGCAAAACTTGTAGATTTATATAGAAAAGATTTAACTCCTAAAGAAGAATTCGAAAGAACAGAACTTTTAAAGTTTGCTAAGGATTACTACCGCAAAAAAGGAACAGGTAGACCAACAAAAAAAGACCGAAGAGATATTGAAGATTATTATGAAACTAATGAAGAAGATGATTAAATTTGTAGCATGGTAGAAACACAAAATATTATTTTAAATAATACTGAGATTGCTCAGAAAATAAAACGAATTGCCTATCAAATTTATGAGGTAAATTACAAAGAGTCTGAGATTGTCATAGCCGGAATCGCCGATAATGGATTTTACTTAGCTGAAAAAATTGTTACTGTTATTAAAGAGATTTCAGATATTAAAGTGACTTTGTGTAAAGTTATAATGGATAAAAAAAATCCTTTAAGTTCTGTATCTACCGATATTAATGCAAGTAGTTATCAAAATAAATCAGTTGTGCTTGTAGATGATGTACTTCACTCTGGAACTACACTAATATATGCCATAAAACATTTTTTAGATGTTCCTTTAAAAAAGTTCAAAACTGCTGTACTCGTGAATAGAAATCACAAAAAGTATCCGGTAAAAGCTGACTTCAAGGGTATCTCATTATCAACCTCTATAAAAGAACATGTTGTAGTTGAGTTTAAGAAGGATGAAATCATTGCTTTTCTAGAATAGTTAATCTATCTTTTATCTCATTAACTGTTTCAGTTAAATCTTTTGAATCTGTTTTTATGCGAAGTTTTGCTTGCTCATAAAAATAGCTTCTTTCAAATAAATGTTTGGCTATAAACTCTTCTAATTCCTCTTCTGGAATCCTAGCTACTAAAGGTCTATGCTCCTTTTCAGACAACAATCTGTTATAAATAGTTTTAATGGAAACTTTAATATAAATCGAAACAAGATCATTATAACTGTTAATTAAAGTCATATTATTTGCATAGCACGGAGTTCCACCACCCAATGACAGAACAAAGTGTTCTTTATTTTCTAAAATTTCTTTTATCGCCTCATGCTCTTGAAGTCTAAAATAAATTTCTCCTTCTTCTTTAAAAATAACGGAGATGCTTTTAGTATACTTTTCTTCAATATAATTATCTAAATCAATAAAAGGTAAATCTAGTTTTTCTGCCAAAACCTTCCCTACTGTCGACTTACCACTGGCCATATATCCTAATAAAACAATCTTCATAATCAGAAATAAAGCAAATATCTATAAAAAAATATAAAAAAAGATTTTTTCATTTAAATAGTCCATGTATATTTGCACTCGCTTTGGAAAAAGTTTAGACCGGGTAGCTCAGTTGGTAGAGCATCTCCCTTTTAAGGAGAGGGTCCTGGGTTCGAGCCCCAGCCCGGTCACAGAAAAGTTAAGCAAATGCTTAACTTTTTTAGTTTTAGCGCATATGGCGGAATTGGTAGACGCGCTGCCTTGAGGGGGCAGTATTCTTTATGAATGTGGAAGTTCGAATCTTCTTATGCGCACCATCAGAAATCAAAACACAACAAACCATTAATAGTCAGTTTATTAGTGGTTTTTTTATTTCTAAGAGTTAGTTTTTAATAAAACTTCCTCAAAAGATTAGCTTATTTTAAAAGATTATTTACTACTTTTAGAGTAACAATTATCCTCCTTCCCTCGAGATCTCAACAGGAGATCAGTAAGGCCTTTCGTTTCTGAAAGGCCTTATCTTTTTTATGGAACAATATTTGAAACTACTTTTACATATAATTAACTATAATCATCCTAAATATCCGTATTATTGCATATGCTTAAACGTATTTTTATAATCTCATTTATTATTTGTTCTGCTAACGTTTTAGCACAAAACAAATTAAAAGGACAAATAGTTAATTCTGCAACGAAAAAGGCATTAAGTGCTGCTCATATACTTAACTTAAATTCAGTAGAAGGTACAATTACCAATGAAAAAGGACTTTTCGAATTGACTGCTACTGCCAACGACACTGTATTAGTTTCTTATTTAGGATTTGAATCAATTAAATTAAAAGTAACTAATGATTTATTAAAAGGAAATGAATTGATTATTTCCTTAAATGAAAAACCAGAGGAAGTACGAGAAGTTGTTATAAATTCTACTAAACTTATTGGAGTCTTAGAAGTTGATGTAAAGCAAGTACCTAAAGACCGTTTCACTCGAATTCATTTAAATGGTTTGCCACAAACCTATGAAGTAGGTCGACCACAAAAGATCTCCTCACCTATTGCAAAGTTGTTAAACCCTGTGGATATGGTCTACGGACTCTTTGGCAAAAAACCTAAACAACTAAAAAAGTTACAAAAACTAAAGAAAGAAGATGATTTACGTAAAATGCTAGCAGGTAAATTTGATCGTGAAGTAATGATGGAATATCTAGAAATGGATAAACAACAGTTATCAAAATTATTAGGAGATTGTAATTATTCGGAATACTTCATTAAGAAAGCCAGTGATTTACAAATGATTGAAGCTGTGTTAAATTGTTACGAAAAATATAAAGCTATAAAAAAGGGAAAAATTGACAGGGATAGAATTCCTGATAAAAATTAAGCCACTAATGGCGTAACTTAATTCTTTAGACAATCATTATATATTTATGATGAAAAAATTACTCTTTACCCTTGTAAGCTGTTTAACAATTTTTTCGGCTTATTCTCAAGAAACTTATTACAATGATGTAAATTTAAATCTTACTGGTGTAGCTTTAAAAGATGTATTGGCTACAAAGATTATAAACACACACACCAATGCATTAGATTATACTCCGGGTATATGGAACGCTTCAAAAGTAACTGATGTCAACCCAGAAAATAGTTCTGAGGTTCTTCTTATTTATGGATATAGCACCTCTGGAACAACATCTAGAACCAGAGGAATCAACGATAATGGAGGTAATAATGGAGACTGGAATCGTGAGCATGTATTTGCTAATTCTTTAGGTAGTCCGGATTTAGATGCAGGAGGAACAAATGGACCTCCTTATGCAGATGCTCATAACTTAAGACCTTCTGATACTCAGGTAAATTCATCAAGAGGAAATAAAAAATTTGCAACTGGTTCGGGCAATTCGGGTTCTGTTACAAATGGTTGGTATCCAGGTGATGAATGGAAAGGTGATGTTGCTCGTATCATCATGTATATGTATTTAAGATATGGAGACCAATGTAAGCCAACATTTGTAGGTGTTGGAGATTCTTCTCAAACCCCTGATGACATGATAGATTTATTTTTACAATGGAATGCTGAAGATCCAGTTTCTGATGTGGAAAAACAGCGTAATCCATTTCATGAGAATACCGCTAATACGTATGCACAAGGAAATAGAAATCCGTTTATTGACAATCCAAGATTAGCTACAAGAATTTGGGGAGGACCAGATGCAGAAGATATTTGGGGTATTTACACTAATAATGATACTGAAGCACCAACTGCTCCAACTAATGTAACTGCTTCAAATGTTACCACATCTTCCATTGATGTATCTTGGACTGCGGCTACCGATAATATAGGTGTAACAAATTATGACGTTTATGTAGATGGAAGTCTTACGGCAAATACAACTAATACAAGTGTTACTTTGAGTAATTTGAACTCTAATACAACATATTCAATTACTGTTTTGGCTAAGGATGCAGCAGATAATGAATCACCTTTAAGTGCTGCTATAACTCCAACTACTTTAGAAGACACTCAAGCGCCTTCAGTTCCAACTAATCTTGTAATTAGTAACGAAACAGACACTACTTTTATAGTTACTTGGTCTGCTTCTACAGATGATACTGCTGTTACTGAATATGAAATTTACATTGATAATGTCGTAAATGGAACATCAACAACTGCAACTTATACAGCTACTGGACTTACAGCTTCTACAACTTATAGCGTGCAAATTTTAGCTAAAGATGCTGTGAATAACACTTCCGCTTTAAGCACAGCCGTGAATGCAACAACAACCGATGGTGGAACAAGTAGTGCTAATGAATTATTTTTCTCTGAATATGTTGAAGGTTCTAGTAACAACAAAGCAATCGAAATTGCTAATGTAACACCAAACCCTATAGATTTAAGTGCTTACAGCATCAAAAGAAATGGTAACGGTGGAGCAACTTGGTCAGCTCCTTTAAATTTATCGGGAACTATTGCTGCTGGTGATGTTTATGTTATTATCAATGGAAGTGCTGCACTACAAAAACTTATAGATGAAGCAGATTATGTGCATCCTAATAATAGTAGTACAAACAATGGAGAACCTATCAACTTCAATGGAAATGATCCAGTTGGTTTATTCAAAAATGATGTCTTAATTGATATCATCGGTGTTTTTAATGGCGGAACGGCAAATTTTGCAAAAGATGTTACTTTAAGAAGAAAAAGCTCAGTGGTTAATCCAAATACAACATTTGACAAAACTAACGAATGGGATGAGTTCGCTCAAGATACTGTTGACAATATTGGAATTCATGATACAGCTACAGCTAGCGTTGATGATGAAATAATTGATAAAATCAGTGTATACCCAAATCCGATTTTAAATAACACTCTTTATATTAAAAATAACTCAAGCATTCTATTTCAAGAAATTGTTATTCACAATATTAACGGACAAGCAGTGTTCAAAACTTCTAAAGAAGTTAATAGTAATGAAATAAAAATCAAAAAGTTAAGTTCAGGAACATACTTTCTAAAAATGAAAAGTGAACTTGGAATTATAACGAAAAAATTACTCGTTAAGTAGAAATTAAAAGCAGCAAATTTTGCTGCTTTTTTTACGCTCTTAATTCAATTAAAAAAGTAAATTTGTAGCTTTTAACAACACAACCTAAATAACACATAATGATTCATTTCTTTGGAAACACAAACAGTAAAGTCTTTGCTGTTCAAACATCAAAAGAATTAACAACTGAAGATATTTCAAAACTTACATGGTTATTTGCGAATAAACCTAAACTTGATATGGCGTCTATTGACGCCTTTTTTGTTGGGCCTAGAGCAGCTATGATTACTCCTTGGAGTACTAATGCTGTGGAGATTACGCAAAACATGGGAATTGAAGGAATTATTCGAATCGAAGAATTTGACGCTGTAAACGAAGATTTTACAGATTTCGATCCAATGATTTCTCAAAAATTCAATGGACTTAACCAAGAAGTTTTTACCATAAATATTACTCCAGAACCTATCTTAGAAATTGAAGATATTAAATCTTATAACGAACAAGAAGGTTTAGCATTGAGTGACGAAGAAATTGATTATTTAAATGAAGTTTCTGAAAGAATTGGTAGAAAATTAACTGACTCAGAGGTTTTTGGATTTTCACAAGTAAACTCAGAGCACTGTCGTCACAAGATATTTAATGGAACTTTTGTTATTGATGGAGAAGAACAACCTACTTCCTTATTCAAAATGATTAAGGAAACATCGAAACAAAATCCTAACGATATTGTTTCTGCTTATAAAGATAATGTTGCGTTTATTAAGGGACCTAAAGTTGAGCAATTTGCTCCGAAGTCTGCTGATAAACCAGATTATTACGAAACAAAAGAATTTGAATCTGTTATTTCATTGAAAGCAGAAACGCATAACTTCCCTACTACCGTTGAACCTTTCAATGGTGCAGCAACAGGTTCAGGTGGAGAAATTAGAGATCGTTTAGCTGGAGGAAAAGGTTCTATTCCTTTAGCTGGAACAGCTGTTTATATGACATCATATTCTCGCTTAGAAGAAAATCGACCTTGGGAAAAAGGAATGAATGAGCGTGATTGGTTATATCAAACTCCGATAGATATTTTAATTAAGGCTTCAAATGGAGCTTCTGATTTTGGTAATAAATTCGGACAACCTTTAATTTGTGGGTCTGTACTAACTTTTGAACATGAAGAAGATGCACGAAAATTAGGTTTCGATAAAGTTATCATGCAAGCCGGAGGAATCGGTTATGGGAAAGCTGAACAAGCTTTAAAAGATACGCCAAAAGAAGGTGATAAAATTGTAATTCTTGGTGGAGAAAATTATAGAATTGGTATGGGAGGAGCAGCTGTTTCTTCTGCTGATACTGGTGAGTTTTCCACTGGAATTGAGTTAAATGCAGTTCAACGTTCTAATCCTGAAATGCAAAAACGTGCAGCGAATGCAGTACGCGGAATGGTAGAAAGTGAAGAAAACTTAATCGTTTCTATTCACGATCATGGGGCTGGTGGACATTTAAATTGTTTATCTGAATTAGTTGAAGACACTGGTGGTAAAATTGACTTAGATCAGTTACCTGTTGGTGACCCTACTTTATCTGACAAAGAGATTATCGGAAATGAATCTCAAGAAAGAATGGGATTAGTTATTTCTGAAGAAAATATAAATACATTAGAGAGAATTGCTGAAAGAGAAAGATCTCCTATGTATACTGTTGGTGATGTTACTAATGATCATAGATTTACATTCGAATCTCAAACTAAAGGTAATAAACCAATGGACTTGGCACTGAATGATATGTTCGGAAGCTCACCAAAAACTATAATGAACGACGTTACAGTTTCTAGAAACTATAGCGAAGTAAATTATGCTAAAGAAAATTTCTATGATTATTTAAACCAAGTACTACAATTAGAAGCAGTTGCTTGTAAAGATTGGTTAACGAATAAGGTAGATCGTTGTGTTGGTGGTAAAGTTGCTAAACAACAATGTGTGGGTCAGTTACAAATTCCATTAAACAATCTTGGTGTAATGGCTTTAGATTTTAAAGGAAAAGAAGGAATTGCGACTTCTATTGGCCACTCTCCTATTTCTGGTTTAATTGATTCTACAGCAGGAAGTTTAAACTCAATTGGAGAAGCATTAACAAATATTGTTTGGGCTCCATTAAAAGATGGTTTACAATCAGTTTCATTATCTGCTAACTGGATGTGGCCTTGTAAAAATGAAGGTGAAGATGCAAGATTATATAAAGCAGTAAAAGCAGTTTCTGAGTTTTCTATTGATTTAGGAATTAATGTTCCTACTGGAAAAGACTCTTTATCAATGAAACAAAAGTATCCAAATGAAGATGTAATTTCTCCAGGTACCGTTGTCATTTCTGCCGCTGCAAATTGTAATGATATTACAAAAGTAGTAGAACCTGTTTTCCAACAAAATGCAGGAAGTATCTACTACATCAACTTATCTCAAGATACTTTCAAATTAGGTGGAAGTTCATTCGGGCAAGTAATTAATAAAATAGGAAATGAAGCTCCTACCATTAAAGACGCTTCATTCTTTAAGAAGGCATTCAATGTAATTCAACAATTAATAAAAGATGACAAAATTGTTGCTGGTCATGATATCGCTTCTGGTGGTTTCATTACTACATTACTTGAATTATGTTTTGCTAATACAAATACTGGAGCCAACATCGACTTATCTGGATTAAATGAAGAAGATTCTATTAAATTATTATTCTCTGAGAATAATGGAATCATCATTCAATCAAAAGATGACTCTATAGAATCTATCTTAAATGAAAACACTATTGAATTCTTTAAAATTGGTTCAGTTGTAGAAGCTGATAGATTGAATATCAAGAATAATGATGATTTATATTCATTGTCTGTAAGTGAGTTAAGAGATACTTGGTATAAAACTTCTTATTTATTAGATAAGAAACAAACAGCTAATAATTTAGCGGAAGACAGATTTAATAATTATAAGAATCAACCATTAGAGTACACTTTCCCAAAAAGCTTTACAGGAAAACTTCCTAAAGTTGATGGTTCATTACCAAGACCTAAAGCTGCAATTATTAGAGAGAAAGGATCTAACTCTGAACGTGAAATGGCTAATGCAATGTATTTAGCTGGATTTGATGTGAAGGATGTTCATATGACAGATTTAATTTCTGGAAGAGAAACTCTTGAAGACATCCAATTTATTGGAGCTGTTGGAGGTTTCTCTAATTCAGATGTTTTAGGTTCTGCTAAAGGTTGGGCGGGAGCTTTCTTATATAATGAAAAAGCAAATACCGCTTTAAAGAACTTCTTCAACAGAGAAGATACATTATCAGTTGGAATTTGTAACGGATGTCAATTATGGATGGAATTAGAATTAATAAATCCAAATCATGATGAGCATGGAAAAATGGTTCATAATGATTCTCAAAAACACGAAAGTTCATTTACATCTGTAAAAGTTCAAAAGAATAACTCTGTTATGTTATCTACATTAGAAGGTACAACATTAGGAGTTTGGATTTCTCATGGCGAAGGTAAATTCAATTTACCAAAAGAAGAATCTGAATACGACATTGTCGCGAAGTATGCTTATGAAGGATATCCACATAATCCAAATGGATCAGATTATAATACTGCAATGATGTGTGATAAGACAGGAAGACATTTAGTTACTATGCCACATATCGAAAGATCTACATTCCAGTGGAACTGGCCTTATTATCCTGAAAATAGAAAAGACGAAGTTTCTCCATGGTTGGAAGCATTTGTGAATGCTAAACAATGGATAGATAATAAAAATAAAAATAGAAAGTAAACTATTAAGTTTACAATGTTAAACAATAAAAACACTCACATTGCTGAGTGTTTTTTTTATTACATAAATTAAGGAATTATAACTGTTTACAATTGTAACCAATGATATTTAAGGTTAGAATATTTGTTTATTAATAGTAATAACGCTTTTATGATAACAAGTAAACCTAGTACCGAAGATTAGTCCTTTAACGTTCTTAAATTGTCTTAATTTAACCTTAAATATGCACTTTATGGTGTTAATGAGTCGATTCAACGTTTATTTAATTATAACTAGAGGAAATTTTATAATTTTAAATATAAGCTGTTTGATAAGTTACAATTGTATACGTCAATTAAGTTAGTTTTTTAATAGTTTATACCACTTCACCTCTCTTTACAATTGTAAATCAACGATAATTACCCGCACTATAAACAAACTCTATTTTAGTAGTCTAAACTACTCTTTTTTAATTATTTAAATACATTTACCTGATATTTTACTTTAATATATATTACCTGTTATATGTAATTTTTTAATATTTTTATTGTTTACATTGGTAAAATATCTTATGTTTACATCGTTAAACATTAATATTGTTTACATTTGTAACATGATAGAACGATTAAAACTAATATTAGATTATTATAATTTGAGTTCGTCAAATTTTGCGGAAAAAATTGATGTTCCCCGATCAAGTATTTCTCACCTATTATCTGGAAGAAATAAACCGAGCTTAGATTTTATATTGAAAGTTGACAAGGCTTTTGACGAAGTAAATTTAGATTGGCTATTATATGGAAAAGGCACTTTTCCTAAAGTTAGTGAAGAAACTACTTCCCCGTCATTATTCAATCAAACAGAAAAAAAGATTGATCAAACTGAAATACAAAAATCTCAGCAAACAAAAAACCTAAGTGAAGTTCCAGCTAATGAACTTAAGAAGCTTATCAAAGTTATTCTTTTATATAGTGACGGAACTTTTGATGAATTTGAAAAGTGATTTTTTAATCAATCATTTTATTTTTAATAATCCCTAATAAAAAATAAGTCTGTATGAAAATACGGACTTATTTAATTTATAGCTTTTTTAAAATATCAGATAGAACATTTTAACAAAAATTCCAGAAAATCGACACGACGTCAAAATCAATTATTCGGGAAAATATACAGATTAAATTCAAATACGCGATTCTCAGAGAGGTTAATTAGATAAATAAAACTTATTTATTGCGATTTAACTATAAGATTGAACTATGCTTTTTAGTTGTATTATTAGATAAAAAAAATAGATAATACATATAAAAAAAAGTAAGTCCGTATTTTATACGAACTTACTTGTAGTAATAAATAATTAATAAGTTGGGGGACTAACACAAATCGATAAAAACAATCCCTATTATAGCACTATCGATTTATTGTTTTTTTAATTACAGTTTTTAAGTAGTTTAAGAATGTTTTGCTCGTTATCTACAAAATGAACTTTATCCTCACTGTCAAATGTAACTGTGTATTCATCAGTTAATTCAGTCGGTAAATTTTGAGAAGAAATTACGACTACTGTCGAATTATCATCTAATGTATTTACACTCCATTCACCTTCATAATTCTCTCCATTTCCTTCCGCTACAAACGTTCCGTCTTCCTTAAAGTTAAAATAGATTTCGTAATTCTGAGTAGCATCGTTACCATTTAACTCAAAATAATACACAGACCAAGTACATTCTTTCATCGCATTTTTTACACGCTCAGCTTGATTTTCATTACTTGGATCACTATCACAAACTCTTTCAAGTTTTAAAGTATGCTCTTGTTCACCTTGTAAAACCATCTTATGATCGTTTAAGTCGGCAAGCAAATAGTAATCATTAATATCACCAGTTAATGTTGGAGATGATAACGTAATTGCAATTCCTCCCGTAGCAATTTCTTGAGCCACCCAAGTACCTTCATGTAAATCTTGATCATCACCAGTAGTCATGATAAATGTTCCATCTTCCTTAAAGTCAAAGTGATAGTCATGGTATTGTGCTGTTAAATCTTCTCCACCTACTTTTAAGTAATACATATACCACTTACACTCTTTGATAAATTCTTTAACTTCTGCTAAATTGCTACTGTTTGGACATTCTTTAACTATTTTAATGAAATTACCAGCTTCGTCAAACATTTCTAAGAAATTGTCACCACATTCAACTACTTTCCAACTTCCGTTAAAGTCTTGATAATTAGAATCTAATTTAACATAATGATACTCACCTTCTTTTATCACTGTCCAAGCACCACTAGCCTCTTCAACTCCATTTGGATTAGTAACAACAAAGCTAAAATCTTCCTTAAATTTAATCGTCAAGTTTGTACTTCCGTTATCATTTCTAATTTCCCAGAAACACTCTTTTAAATTAGATTTAATTGAATTCACATCGCAGTCTAAATCATCATCATCATAATCATAGTCATCATCTTCATCACATGAATCTTTTGCTTGGTTAATAGTATTAATTAATTCTTCATTATTATTAACAGCAACTGTAGATCCATCCGCTAACACCATTGTAACAGGAAAGTTCAAACTTGCCAAAGTAGCATCGTCTAAATTCTCTAAGAAAACATATAATTCCTGATCATTGTTAATTGTTTTAGTGTCGATTACGTCGAACGATGTGTTAAAAATTGAAATTGATATAGGGTATTGAAAATCAATACATTCGATATCGTCGTCTGGCTCGTTTTCACCAACACAAGACTTAATTAATTCTTCTAATTCTGCTTGATTATTTATCGTAGTTTCTGTGAAATCTCCAGAAATGATGGTGATTGGAAATTGTATATCTAATTTATCAATATCATCTGCGAACTCATCATAAATATCTTCGATTAACTCATAATCTAATTGAGTATTAATGGTAATTTCAATATCATTAACAATAACAGTTACAGGTAATTTAACCTCTAAACAGTTAGCTTTATCAATTATATTATCAACCGAACCGTCATTAGTGGCAGTTTTTGCCATTAATTTCCCAACTTCTGAAGTTGCATTAAAAGATTGGTTGTCATTTGGTTGAGAAATATCAATAGCTTCTTGTTGACATGAAAAAAAGCTCATCAGTACAAAAACTGATATCGCTAAAAATTTTAGGGGTTTCAAGTTTTTTAAAGTTTTCATGGTTACTAATTATTTTTAAAATAGGTTTAAATTATTAAATGAGGCCTGCTTTTAATTGAAACAATTCTCTTTTAAAAATTCCTACCCCCGTTTTTATTTTTTTTTAATTTTAGAGAAATTTTTAAAAGTTTAATGAAAAAAACTACCGACAAAGATATTTGTAATGAAGCGCTCTTTTCAACTTTCTTCCAAAAGTACTCCAAAGCTCTTTTTAATTTTCTCTACTATAAGTTTGGTGAAAAACTTAATCCCGAAGATAAGGTGCAAGAGGCGTTTTTAAAAGTTTGGCAAAACTGTCATAAAATATCACCTGATAAGGCAAAGAGTTTTTTGTATACAACGGCCAATAACTTAATGTTGAATCAAGCAAATCATGAGAAAGTAAAATTAAAATATGCTGAAACTCCTCAGAAAAGCCATACAAATGAATCGCCAGAATATGTGATGGAAGAAAATCAGTATATGGAGAAAATACAAAATGCACTCTCCAAATTAACTGAAGCACAAAGAGTTGCATTCATGATGAATCGAGTTGAAGGTAAAAGATTTAAGGAAATTGCAGAGATTTTAGATATTTCTACCAAGGCTGTAGAAAAGCGAATATACGGGGCGTTAAAGAAATTAAGAGAAGATATTAAAGGGTTGTAATAATAGATAGGTAGGAATTTTAAAAACTAATCTGTTATATTTATGAGTATTAGTATGGAAAAAGCAGAATTAATAAAAAAATGGTTGGATAATAATTTAAATCCTGAAGAGCAAAAGCAATTTGAAGCTCTTGAGGATTATAATGAATTAATTCAACTTTCAGATAAGTTAAAACAATTTAAAGCTCCTGATTATAAATCAGACGGAGTTCTTGAAGACATTTTAGCAGCAAATAAAGTTAAAAAAGAAAAATTAATCTCTTTCAATTTTATCAGTAAGATTGCTGCAATATTTATTATTGGTTTAAGTTTGCTCTATTTCTTTAGAGATAACAATACAAACATTAATGCACTAGCAGCCAATAAGGTAACTACAAAATTACCTGATAATTCCGAAGTAACAATCAATGCACTTTCATCTATTTCTTTTAATGGAAAAACTTGGAAAGATAAACGTGAAGTTTCTTTAAAAGGAGAAGCATTCTTCAAAGTTGCGAAAGGATCTAAATTTAATGTACATACAAATAATGGAACAGTAACTGTTTTAGGTACAGAGTTTAACGTTAAAAATAGAGATAATGACTTTGAAGTTATTTGTTATGAAGGCTCTGTATTAGTTGAATCAAATAATATTTCAGAAACTTTAACTCCAGGAGATTCTTTCAAGTCAGGTAAAATATTTAGAAACAACATAAGTGTTAGTTCACCAAGTTGGATTCATAATGAAAGTGTTTTTACAAGTGAGCCTTTCAATAAAGTTTTACAAGAATTTGAAAGACAATATGATGTAAAAGTTAAAGTTGAAAATATGGATACATCCCTCCTTTTTACTGGTAAATTTATTCACAATGATATTGAAACAGCTTTAAAGACATTAACTTTACCTTTCAATTTAGTATCTGAACAAAAAAACAAGACTATTATATTAAAAAGTGAACGTACGAAATAAGTCAATTATACTACTATTACTACTTATTTTCAACCTCTTTTCTTCTTTCCCTCAACAAAATAGTCAGGATAAAATTCCGCTCCGTGAGGTTTTAGAAGTCTTACAAAAGAGGTATGGAGTAAGTTTTTCGTATGCCGATAATACCATAAAAAACAAATACATAAAGCTTCCTGAAGAGAATATTTCGCTTTCGGAAGTTCTTACTTTTTTAAAGAATACAACAAATTTAGAATTTGAATTAGTAAATGACACCCTTATTGCTATCAGGCGTCCGATTAAAAAAAACAAAACCAAAAGAAATTTCGTAGAATTTGAGCCTTTAGATGAAGTATTAGTTCAAGGCTATTTGACTTCAGGGATTAGTAAAAATTCAGATGGATCAATAGATTTGGAAACAGATAAACTTGGGATTTTACCAGGATTAATTGAACCTGATGTGCTGCAAATAATAAACTCATTTCCAGGAGTAATAGCGGTTGACGAAAGTATTTCTAACATCAATATTCGTGGGGGAACTCATGACCAAAACCTAATTTTATTTGATGGAATAAGAATGTATAAATCAGGGCATTTTTTCGGACTTATTTCCGCATTTAATCCCTATTTAGATTATGATATTAACCTTTCAAAAAGTGGTAGTAGTGCAAAATATGGAGAAAGTATTTCGAGTGTAATAGACATGAGATTACCTGATGAAGTAAGTAACAAAACTACAACTCAATTTGGTATTAACATGATTAATGCAGATGTATTAACCCGAATACCATTATCTCAAACTGCAGAAGTTCAAATCGCGGCAAGAAGATCAATCACAGATTTCGCAAATACTCCAACTTATAAACAATATTTTAATCGTGCGTTTCAAGATTCTGATTTAAGCGCTTTATTAAATAATAATAGTGTTTTGGTTAAAGATGAGAATTTTAAATTCCATGATATTTACTCTAAATTTATTTGGGATATCAGTAGAGATGACAGGTTAAAAGTTGTTTTTCTAAACATTGAAAACGATTTATCTTACAATCAAAAACTAACAGGATCTACTGGAGATTTAGAAGTAAGAAGTGAATTAAATCAACAAAGCTTTACAAGCGGAATTACCTACGAAAAACAACTACATGATGAGTTTAAAATTAGTGCTCAAAAATATTTCACTCATTATGATTTATCCTCTAATAACGCTGATATTTTAAACAATCAAAACTTAATACAAGAAAATGTTGTACAGGACAATGGGCTGAAAATTGACGCGGATTATAAATTCAATGAATCGTCTTCATTTCTTTCCGGTTATCAATTTTCACAAGTTGCAATAAGTAATTTAGAAGACGTTGATAACCCGGAATTTAGAAGATACATAAAGCAGGTTTTACTATCACATGCGGCATACGGTCAATTTAATTATACAACGGACCGAATTCAATTAAAAACGGGAGCGCGCCTAACTTATTTTGATAAGTTTAAAAAGTTTTCACTAGAACCTAGAGTTACTTTTAATTATAAGTTTCTAAATAACTTCAGTTTACTAGCCACAGGAGAAATGAAAAGTCAATCAGTATCTCAAATAATTGATTTACAAGAAGATTTTTTAGGAATTGAAAAAAGACGTTGGGTTTTGGCAGATGAAAATACGATACCTATAATAACGAGTAAACAAGCTAGTCTGGGAATCTTTTATAAAAAGAATGATTTATTGATTAGCGGAGAGTTTTACCTGAAAAACGTAAATGATATAAGTGCTAGAAGTCAAGGATTTCAGAATCAATTTCAGTTTGTGAATGATATTGGAAACTACACTGTAAAAGGTTTTGATTTTTTAATAAATAAACGATTTCAAAACTTTAACACCTGGATTAGTTACAGTTATAATGTAAATAATTATGATTTTGCTAGTTTAAATAATGCCGAAAGCTTTCCTAATAATGTAGATGTTCGAAGCGTAATAAATATTGCCGCAAACTACACCTATAATGACATTAAACTTGCGTTAGGCTTAAATTGGCATACTGGAAGACCTTTTACAAAACCGTTACAATCAGATAATACAATTGTTAGAACGATTAATTTTGACAATCCTAATAGCTCTAGACTAGCAGATTATTTAAGGTTCGATGCTTCTTTACAATATCGATTTAAAATAGGAAATACAGATGCTTCCTCTGGGATTTCTGTTTGGAGTGTTTTAGACAAAAGAAACATTTTAAATACCTATTTCGATCTTGAAAATAATACCATAAATCAAATAGAAAATACTTCGCTAAGAATAACACCTAACGTAAGTTTTAGAGTTTATTTCTAATTAAAATTTTGAAATTTTACTATAAAAGATTAAATATTGTATAATTTTAACATTATTTTCTTAAATAAATTAATATTATTTAATTTTAAATAATCAATCAAAACAGCAATACCCCGAAATTTAACTAGGCACTCTAACTGCATAGTATGTTATAAACTCAAAAAGAGTTTTCCATCCATTTTACATTTGCTACATTAAATAGCACTTTAAAAAAGAACACCTCCCATTAAATTGTGTTCAAAAGCCCACTACCTGATATTTCAATCTCACATTTAATGAGACTGTATTATATATCAATCAATTATTAACCTAAAACCCTTCGAAATGAAAAACAAAAACTTCATTAACAATTACGTATTCATTTTACTCTTTTCTCTCTTTATATCTGTACACTCACAACAGAAAGAATCTATGTTTTACGCTACTATGAAAACCTTGGATGCAACTGAACTTCAAAAGAATCACCCAAATGAAATTATTATTATTGAATCTAAAGATGAATTTAGTGCTGTAATGCTAACAAATCATGCTGCTGAAGAATTACATCATAAAGTATTGGTTCATGGCCCAGGTTTTATATATGAATCTTCAAGAGAGAATGCATTAAAAGCAATTAACCGAACAAAACGATACAAATCAAAAGCTAAAACGAGTAGTAAAGCTAGTTTACAAGCTTTTTCTATTACGCAAGATGCACTTGTAAATCAGAGTTTAAACTTAGTAAATAATTTAAATATTGAAGCTCAAATATTAGAGCTGCAGGCTTACGGAACTAGATATCACACAACTAATAGTGCTCGCCAAGCCGTTTTAGAATTAAAGACTAAATGGGAATCAATGGCTTCTGGAAGAAACGATGTTTCTGTTAGAATAGTCAATCATACATCTACAAATATGCCTTCTGTTGTAATGACTATTACCGGAACCGAATTACCTGATGAATATGTAATAATAGGTGGTCATATAGATTCTACAGCTTCAGGAAATAATACTACTAATGCTCCTGGAGCAGATGATAATGCCTCTGGAATAGCAACATTTACCGAAGCCGCAAGAGTTTTATTCGAAATGAATTATCAACCAAAAAGAACCATAGAATTTATGGCGTTTGCAGCTGAGGAAGTAGGTTTAAGAGGCTCTAGAGAAATTGCTGAAGATTACAGGAATAGAAATGTTAATGTAATCAGCTACTTACAACTTGATATGACAAATTATAAAGGTTCTACTAACGACATTTATATTTCTACGGATTCTTACAACGATGATACTTTAAACGATTTCTTGATAGAATTAATGAATTACTACAATGCTTCTGGAACTCACAAACTGACTTATGGAACATCAAGCTGTAATTATGGTTGTTCAGATCATTATAGTTGGGCTCAAGAAGGATATAATGTTGCTTTTCCATTTGAAGCTACTTTTAGGCAAAGCAATCCAAATATTCATACGACAAGAGATACCTACGATAGATCACCTACTCCAAATGCAACTCATGCAGCAAAGTTTGCTAAGCTCGCGTTAGAATATCTAATAGAAATATCAAATGCGCCTACAACTACTCCACCAGTAGATACTTGTTCACAAACGATTTCTAATTTTCCATACGGGGAAAGCTTTGAAAATTCATTAGGTTCATGGAGCCAAGATATAAACGACGATTTAGATTTTACTAGAGACTCTGGAGGAACACCTTCTTCAAATACTGGACCTTCAAACGGTGCGTCTGGAAGCTTTTATCTGTATGTTGAAGCCTCAGGTGAAGGAAGTGGTTTTCCAAATAAACAAGCTATTTTAAACTCTCCTTGTTTTGATTTAAGCAGTTTAAACAATCCTAAATTTGACTTTAATTATCATATGTATGGATCAGCTGTGAATTCTTTAAAATTAGAGGCTAGATTAGAGGGAGAAACGAATTGGTCAACTCTCTTCTTAGAAAATGGCAACCAAGGAAATACTTGGAATGAGGCTTCAATAAATTTGAATACCTACACTAACGAAAGTAGTGTACAATTTAGATTTGTGGTTACAACAGGTTCTGGAAGCTCAGGCTGGCAAAGTGACATCGCAATAGATGCAATAAATATTAAAAGTGAAGTATCAGATCCTGACCCTGACCCAAATCCAACTTGTGATAGTTTGAATTTTACCAATTATACAATTTCCTCTTTTTCAAATCAAGATTCGAACGGAAACTATTCTGTTGAGAATGCAGGAAATTCGTTAGTATTAACTAATAACACATGGAAATATATAAACTATCCATACACCATAACTTCTCAAACAGTAATCGAGTTTGATTTTTCAAGCACCAATCAAGGTGAAATTCATGGAATCGGATTTGAGAATGATAATAGTTTAACCTCTAGTCGCTATTTTAAGGTACATGGAACACAAAACTATGGTGTGACAAACTATGATAATTATACTAGCGGAAATGCTACTTATATCATTCCTGTCGGAAGTTTTTACACAGGATCGATGGATCGTTTAGTTTTTATTAATGATAATGACGCTGGCTCAGGAAACAACTCTAGTTTTAGTAATGTGAAAATTTACGAGGGTTCTTGTGGTAATTCAATTCAAAATAGAAGCGTCCAAGCTGTTAATACAGTTTATTTGGGTAATGAAGATGAAAATTCACCTTTTGAACTAATTATCAGTCCTAACCCTAGTAGTGATCTATTTCATATTAAACTACAAGGTAGTTCTAATAAAGAAGTTCAACTTCTTTTATACACTATTGAAGGAAAAGAGATTTTAAACAAAAAATTAGACAACAACGAATTACTAATCTCAGCAAAAGAACTCAATCTAAGTTCAGGAATTTACCTCATAAAACTTAGAAATACCAAAAAAGAAATATCATCTAAAAAACTAATTGTGAAATAAAAAAAAAGAGGGCTTAAAAGCCCTCTTTCCAAATATATTATCTAAGAAATTAATCTTCTTAAGTCAACATTCCTCCATCAACAGATAAAGTTTGACCTGTAATGTAAGCACTCATATCTGAAGCTAAGAACACACATGCGTGAGCGATATCTTCAGGTGTTCCACCACGTTTTAAAGGAATTTCATTTCTCCATCCTTCAACAACTTTCTCATCAAGTTTAGCAGTCATTTCAGTTTCAATAAAACCAGGAGCAACTACATTACTACGAATATTTCTCGAACCTAACTCTAAAGCTACCGACTTAGAAAAACCTAAGATACCAGCTTTAGATGCCGCATAGTTTGCTTGTCCAGCATTTCCTTTTAATCCAACCACAGAACTCATATTAATTATAGAACCTTTACGTTGCTTCATCATTGGACGAATAACTGCTTTAGTTAAATTAAATACCGACTTTAAATTTACTTCAATAACCTTATCAAAATCATCCTCTGAGATTCTCATTAATAGATTATCTTTCGTAATTCCTGCATTATTAACTAGTACATCGATAGTTCCGAATTCTTCTAAAACACTCTTAGCTAAATCCTGCGCCGCATCGAAATCAGCAGCATTAGATTGATAACCTTTTGCGTTTACACCTAGTTCTTTCAACTCATTTTCTAAAGCTTTTGCTGCATCTACAGATGAACTATAAGTGAAAGCAACATTAGCTCCTTGCTTTGCAAATTCTACTGCTATTCCTCTACCAATACCTCTTGTAGCGCCAGTAACAATAGCTGTTTTATTTTCTAAAAGTTTCATTTTATTTAATTAGTTGTTTGTAAATATAAAAAGAATTCCCGCTAAAAAACGGGAATTTATATTATCTAAGAATATTATTGGCTTATCCTAAAACCTTAGCTACCATCTCTCCTATTTTAGCTGGTGATTCAACAACGTGAACTCCATTTTCTGCTAAAATCTTCATTTTTGCTTGTGCAGTATCATCAGCACCTCCTACGATTGCTCCGGCATGTCCCATTGTTCTACCTGCAGGTGCTGTTTGACCAGCGATAAATCCAACAACTGGCTTACGGTTACCGTCAGCTTTAATCCAACGAGCAGCTTCTGCCTCTAATTGACCACCGATTTCTCCAATCATTACGATTGCTTCAGTTTCTTCGTCATTCATTAATAACTCTACTGCTTCTTTAGTAGTAGTTCCGATAATTGGATCTCCTCCAATTCCGATTGCCGTAGTAATACCGTAACCTTGTTTTACAACTTGGTCAGCAGCTTCATACGTTAACGTTCCTGATTTAGAAACAATACCTACTTTACCTTTTTTGAAGATAAATCCTGGCATAATTCCAACTTTAGCTTCTTCTGGAGTAATTACTCCTGGACAGTTAGGTCCAACTAAAGTACAATCTTCTTTAGCATCAATATAAGATTTCACTTTTACCATATCTGCAGTAGGAATTCCTTCAGTAATACAAATAATTACTTTAATCCCAGCTTCAGCAGACTCCATAATAGCATCAGCAGCAAATGCTGGTGGTACAAAAATAATAGATGTATCTGCTCCTGCTTTTTGCACTGCTTCATCAACAGTATTAAATACAGGCTTCCCTAAGTGCTCTTGACCTCCTTTTCCTGGTGTAACACCACCAACAATATTGGTACCATATTCGATCATTTGACCAGCGTGGAAAGTTCCTTCACTTCCCGTGAAACCTTGTACAATAATTTTTGAATCTTTATTTACTAAAACGCTCATTGGTTTGTTTTTTATTTTTAGTGTAGCAAAAATAGTTTTTTAATTGGGTATTACCAATTAAATTATCGTTACTTTTTATCTTTCTTTACTTCATTTTTTACGTGTACAATTTCACGCATTTTTTGTCTGTATTCCTCTTGTGGTGTTCCAAAATAAACACCTTTTTTAAGAGACTTCATAACTCCTGTTTGCGCCATTAAAACGGTTCCTTTTTCAATTCTTAGACCGCTAATAACACCTACTTGACCCCAAATGGTAACCTCGTCTTCGATAACTGTACAACCGGCAATACCAGATTGAGCAGCAATCAAGCATTTTTTACCAATAACAGTATCGTGACCAACGTGAACTTGATTATCAATCTTTGTACCTTCTCCAATCGTAGTATCGCCAGTAACTCCTCTATCAATAGTACAAGAAGCACCTAAATCAACATAATCTTCGATAACAACTCTCCCTCCAGAAACTAAAGGATCGAACCCTTCTGCTCTTTTTTTATAGTAAAATGCGTTGCTACCAAGAACAGTATTTGAATGTATTGTTACATTATCTCCAATAATACAGTCATTGTTTATGGAAACATTTGCATGAATAATACAATTCTTTCCTATTTTCACCTTCTCGCCAATAAAAACATTAGGTTGTATAATCGTGTTTTCCCCAATAATTGCTGAATCAGCAATACTATTTTTTGAAGCGATAAAAGGGTTAAAATACTTTGTTAGTTTATTAAAATCTCTAAAAGGATCATCGGATATTAATAATGTTTTTCCTTCAGGACATTCAACTTCTTTGTTAATTAAAACAGTAGTTGCAGCAGAACTTAAAGCTTTATCATAATACTTAGGATGATCTACAAAAACAATTTCACCCTCTTGTACCACATGAATTTCATTCAATCCGGTAATTTTAAAATCAGGGTCTCCTACGTAGTTCAAGCCTAATAAATTAGCTATTTCACCTAACGTTTGTGTTTCTTTAAATTTCATGACATAAAAAATCCCGCATTAGCGGGATAAAAATTATAAAAAGTTATTCCTTGATTCTTTCTGAATAAGATCCTTTTTCAGTATCTATTTTTATTTTATCTCCTTCGTTTATAAACAATGGAACATTAACTCTTGCACCAGTTTCAACAGTAGCTGGTTTTGTAGCATTAGTAGCTGTATTTCCTTTAACACCTGGCTCTGTATGTGTAACTTCTAAAATCACATGAGACGGCATTTCTACTGATAGAGGCAAGCTATCTTCTGTATTAATTAAAATAGTTACAACTTCTCCTTCTTTCATAAACTCAGATCCATCCACTACTTTTCTTTGAAGCGTAATTTGATTGTAATCATCAGTATTCATGAAGTGTAAATCGTCACCTTCTGCATATAAATACTGAAATTTATGTGTTTCAACACGAACATCTTCAATTTTATGTCCAGCAGAAAAAGTATTATCTATAACTTTTCCCGTTGTAACACTTTTTAATTTAGTTCTCACAAAAGCAGGACCTTTACCTGGTTTTACATGTAAAAACTCAATAATTTTAAAAATATCACTATTATATTTTATGCACAGTCCCTTTTTAATATCTGAAGTTGATGCCATTTATTCTTATTAATTAATTTGTATTATAATATCCTTTCATTATTCCTCTATGAGAATCTTTTATGAATTGCATAATTTCATCTCTTTCTGAGGTAGCTTCCATTTCTGCTTCAATAATTTCAATCGCTTGTGAATTATTGTAATTCTTTTGAAATAGAATTCTATAAATATCTTGAATTTCTCTAATTTTCTCGGTTGTAAAACCTCTTCTTCTTAAACCGATAGAATTTATCCCTACATACGATAAAGGTTCTCTTGCAGCCTTAACAAAAGGAGGTACATCTTTTCTAACCAATGATCCACCTGTTACAAACGCATGATTTCCAACAGAAGCAAATTGATGAACTGCAACCATACCAGCTAAAACAACATTATCTCCAATAGTAACATGACCAGCAAGTGTAGAATTATTTGAAAAAATACAATTGTTTCCTACGATACAGTCATGAGCAATATGGCAATAAGCCATAATTAAGCAATTATCACCGATAACCGTTTTATGTCTATCAGAAGTCCCACGATTAATAGTAACACATTCTCTAATAGTAACATTATTTCCTATTTCAACAATAGTTTCCTCGTCATTAAATTTTAAATCCTGAGGAATCGCAGAAATAACAGCGCCAGGGAAAATTCTACAATTTTCACCAATTCTTGCACCTTCCATTATAGTTACATTAGAACCAATCCATGTTCCTGAACCAATTTCTACATTAGCATGAATTGTTGTAAAAGGTTCAATTACTACATTTCTAGCAATTTTTGCCTGAGGGTGTACATAAGCTAGAGGTTGATTCATATTATTTTACTTTACTTATTTGAGCCATTAATTCTGCTTCTGCTACAAGTTTTCCGTTAGCATAAGCATAGGCCTGCATATGAGCAATACCTCTTCTTATTGGCGTTATTAATTCACTTTTAAATATTAACGTGTCACCTGGTAAAACCTTTTGTTTGAATTTTACCTTATCTATTTTCATGAAGTACGTTAAATAGTTTTCAGGATCTGGTACAGATTTTAACACTAAAACTCCTCCAGCCTGAGCCATCGCCTCAATTTGAAGAACTCCTGGCATAACAGGTGCTCCAGGAAAATGTCCCACGAAGAAATCTTCATTCATGGTAACATTTTTCATACCTACTACATGTCTGTCAGAAAGTTCTAATATTCTATCTACAAGTAAAAATGGAGGTCTATGCGGTAATACATCCATAATTTGGTGTATATCCATCAAAGGAGGTTGGTTTAAATCATAAGAAGGAACGTTATTACGCTTTTCCATTTTAATGATTTTTGCCAATTTCTTTGCAAAAGTTGTATTTACTAAATGTCCGGGTTTGTTCGCTATTACCTTTCCTCTTATTCTGGTACCAACTAAAGCTAAATCACCAATTACATCTAGTAACTTATGTCTTGCAGCTTCATTTGCCCAGTGTAATTCTAAATTATCTAGAATTCCATTAGGTTTAATTTTTATATTATCCTTATTGAAGGCTTTTTTAAGCTTTTCGGTTGTTCCTTCAGATAACTCTTTATCAACATAAACAATGGCATTGTTTAAATCACCACCTTTAATTAAATTATGCTCTAATAACATTTCAATTTCATGAAGAAAACTAAATGTTCTTGCTGAAGAAATTTCTTCTTTAAAATCAGATATTTTTTCTAGAGTTGCATTTTGAGTACCTAACACTTTTGTCCCAAAATCAACCATAGCAGTCACTTGATATTCATCAGCAGGCATTAAAATAATTTCACTACCTGTATTTTCATCCTTGTAAGAGATAATCTCCTTTACAACATATTCTTCAATTTCTGCATCTTGCTCTTCGATACCAGCTTTCTCTAAAGCTTCGATAAAAAACTTCGAAGAACCATCCATAATTGGTGGTTCAGAAGCATTAATTTCAATTAATAAATTATCTATATCTAAACCTACAGCTGCCGCTAAAACATGTTCCGAAGTATTAATTTGTACTCCGTTTTTTTCCATGTTCGTTCCACGTTGTGTATCCGTTACGAACTCCGCTCTAGCCTCAATAATTGGTTGCCCTTCTAAATCTACTCTTTTAAAAGCAAAACCATGATTCGGAGGAGCTGGTTTAAATGTCATTACAACCTCGTTACCAGTGTGTAATCCTACACCTGATAATGTAATTTCATTTTTAATGGTATTTTGTTTCTTACTCATTTCGGTTTTTAAGAGAATTCAATTCTTTCTCTATTTTATTTAGTGTTGTTATTGTTTTCGGTAAATTTTTAAAGTGAACGTATGACTTATTCCAATCAGAATATCCAAATGCTGGTGAGCCTTGAACCACTTCTCCATCTTTTAAATTTCTTCCTATACCCGACTGCGCCTGAATTTTTACGTTATTTCCTATTGAAATATGACCTACTATTCCAACCTGTCCACCAATCATACAGTTCTCTCCTACTTTTGTTGAACCCGCTACTCCAGTTTGAGAAGCAATGACAGTATTCTTTCCTATTTCAACATTATGAGCTATTTGAATTTGATTATCCAACTTCACTCCTTTTCTAATAATTGTTGAACCTAATGTAGCTCTATCAATAGTTGAATTAGAACCAATATCTACATTATCTTCAATTATAACATTTCCAGTTTGTGGAACAGCTTTGTATTCTCCATTTTCATCAGGAGCAAAACCAAAACCATCTGAACCTATAATACTTCCTGAATGTATTTTACAATTCTTTCCAATTACAGTCTCCGAATAAATCTTAACTCCCGCAAATATTATACAATTATCTCCAATAGTTACATTATCTCCTATGTAAGAATTAGGATAAATTTTCACATTATCTCCAATACTTACATTATCTCCTATATATGAAAATGCTCCTATATATTCGTTTTCACCAATACTTGCTGTTGAGGATATAAAATTAGGTTCTTCTCTTCCTGATTTATTGTTTTTAACTTGGTTATAATACTCTAATAGAGTTGAAAAGGACTTATATGCGTCTTCAACTTTAATTAAAGTTGTTGTTATATCTTTCTCAGGTACAAAAGTTTTATTTACAATAGTAACAGAAGCTTTTGTGGTATATATATATGAATTATACTTAGGATTCGCTAGAAAAGTAAGAGAACCTATTTCTCCTTCTTCTATTTTAGATAATTTAAATACTTCCTCTTCACGGTTACCAACTATTTCACCTTGTAAAATATCTGCTATCTGTTTCGCTGTAAATTTCATTACTTGCAAAAGTAATTATTTTTTTTGTTTAAGGTTAGTTTCAAGCAAATCTAGACTAAAATTTCTTAGGATAGCAACAATAATATTTGACTACCGGTTTTGATAAACTCTTTAAGTTAAGATGGTCAGAAGCCTTTACAATATCTTTAACCTTGCCTTTCTTAGTTAATATTTTAATCGGCTTGTTTACATTATAAGCGTGATTAGAAGCAGTGTCTAAAAAAATAAAATAGTCAATATGTTCTTGTGGAATTTTAAAAGTATTTATCAAGTAATCCTTCAACTTGTCTATTTTCTTTTCTGAAAATGGCTTGTCCTGTATTTCAATACCAAATAATTTTCTCTGAATAATCATTTTAGACAGATTTGAAAGCACAAAATCGTCATGTGAACACCATTCCTTTATTGATGTAAAAACATCATAGTCGTCTAAATTAGAAAATACCTCTAAAGCGTCTTCATTAAAATTTTCTGGTGATATTGTGTTATATAAAAAATATCTTAAAGCTTCCGTTGCAAATAAAGTCTCTCCTTTTTTAGCTAACTCCTTAGCTCTTTGTAAAACCTTAACTAATAAAGTTTCAGCAGATAACGAAGTTTTATGTAGGTATACCTGCCAGTACATTAATCGCCTTGCTATTAAAAACTTTTCAACAGAATAAATTCCTTTTTGCTCAATAACCAGCTCATCATCTTTCACATTCATCATTGTAATTAAGCGATCCGATGATATATTACCTTCAGTAACACCTGTATAAAAGCTATCTCTTTTCAAATAATCAAGTCTATCAACATCTAGCTGACTAGATATTAATTGACTAAAAAACTTTCTTTCATACTTACCTTCAAAAATTTCAATCGCTAAACTAAGTTTCCCATCGAACTCTTCATTTAGTTTTTTCATGAACATCAATGAAATCTCCTCATGTGTAATTCCGTTAACAATACTATATTCTAATGCATGAGAAAAAGCTCCATGTCCAATATCATGTAATAAAATTGCAATACTAAGTGCAGTGGCCTCTTCTTCTGAGATTGATACATTTTTTGTTCTTAAAATATGAATGGCTTTTTGCATTAAATGCATACAACCTATGGCGTGGTGAAATCTCGTATGGTTTGCACCAGGATACACTAAATTCGTAAGTCCCATTTGAGTTACTCTCCTTAATCGTTGAAAGTAACGATGCTCAATAATATCGAAAATAAGAGAGTTTGGTATTGATATTAATCCGTAAATAGGATCGTTTAGGATTTTTAATTTATTCGTTTTTTTAGTAGTCAATAGTATCTATTTAATATCTTTATTATGAAACAAAAGTAACTAATTAATAGAGGTTTTTTAAATTATTACTTGATTTTAAAGAAATAATAAATCTCTAATGAACTTTAATATATTCTTTAGAAATATGAAGTATATTTTTTGTTCTTTTACACTAAACGAATTTTTTCTTCGTTGATTTTTTGTAAAATATACATATGAGAAAAATAGACATCCTTTGGGTAGATGATGAAATAGATTTATTAAAACCACATATACTTTTTTTAGAAAAGAAAAATTACAATATAAAAACTTGCACTAACGGTGCTGACGCTGTTGATTTAGTAAATGAAGATAGTTTTGATATCGTTTTTTTAGATGAAAACATGCCTGGTATTTCTGGCTTGGAAACGCTTAGTCAGATTAAGCAGCAAAAGCCAAACCTTCCTGTTGTTATGATAACCAAAAGTGAGGAAGAGTTCATTATGGAAGAAGCTATTGGTTCTAAAATAGCTGATTACTTAATTAAACCAGTAAACCCAAACCAAATTCTGTTGAGTCTTAAGAAAAACCTAGATCATTCTCGATTAGTATCTGAGAAAACAACACACAATTACCAACAGGAATTTAGAAAAATAGCCATGGATTTATCTATGGTAAATACTTATGAAGAATGGGTTGATTTATATAAAAGACTTGTTCACTGGGAATTAGAACTTGAAGATATTAATGATTCTGGAATGTTGGAAATTCTTGAGAGCCAAAAATCTGAAGCAAACTCTCAATTTTTCAAGTTCATAAAAAACAATTATCAAGACTGGCTAACAGGTGATGAAAAACCAACCATGTCTCATACTTTATTCAAAGACTATGTTGTTCCGAACTTAGATAAAGAAAACGGAACATTATGGGTTATCATTGATAATTTAAGATATGACCAATTTAGAGTTCTAGAACCATCTATTAATGAGTTTTATAAGAAGGAAAACGAATATTCTTTTTATAGCATTCTCCCTACAGCTACTCAATATGCCAGAAATGCTATTTTCTCAGGTTTAATGCCTTCTGAAATGGAAAAAAGACATCCAAATTTTTGGAAAAACGATACAGATGAAGGAGGAAAAAACTTATATGAAGCAGAGTTTTTGTCGGATCAAATTAAACGAATGAATCTAAATCTTAAACATGAATATTATAAGATAACGTCGTTAAAAAACGGTAAAGATTTAGAAGAAAATTACAACGGAACTAAGCAAAACGATTTAACAGTTGTTGTGTATAATTTCGTGGATATGCTTTCTCATGCTAAAACAGAAATGGAAGTTATAAAAGAACTTGTTGGTGATGATAAAGCTTATAGATCTTTAACTGTTAGTTGGTTTAAAAACTCCCCTCTACTTTCAATTATTCAAAAAGCTAAGGAATTAGGACAAAAATTAATTATCACAACAGATCACGGGACAATTAACTGTAATAATCCTACAAAAGTTATTGGAGATAAAAATATTAGTGCTAATCTAAGATACAAAACAGGCAGAAGTTTATCATATGAAGAAAAAGATGTGTATGCTGTTAAAAATCCGAAGGATATTTTCCTGCCGAGTTTAACCATAAATAGTCCCTTTATTTTTGCCAAAGAAGACCTTTTCTTCGCATATCCAAATAATTACAATCACTTTGTAAAATATTACAAGAACACTTATCAACATGGAGGTATTTCATTAGAAGAAATTATTATACCTTGCGCCGTGTACAATACAAAATAGGTGTATTTTATGAACAAAAATTATTCTTTAGATCAAATTCGAGAAATAGCAAAAGAAGTTGTTGCTTCATCTAAACATAAAATTCTTTTATTTAATGGAGAAATGGGAGTAGGTAAAACGACTCTTATAAAAGAAATTTGTGCTGTTTTGGGAGTTGAAGACACTATCAGTTCTCCAACTTTCTCTTTGGTTAATGAATACGCTACTTCCACTAACGAAACTGTGTACCATTTTGATTTTTACAGAATCAACGATGAAGAAGAAGCGCTAGACATGGGAATCGAGGATTATTTTTATAGTGATAATTGGTGTTTGGTTGAATGGCCTCAGAATATTAAAAATTTATTACCTTTAAATTCTGTTAAGATAGACATTGTACTATCCTCAGATAACCTGAGAAATATTCAACTGAAATAAAATTAATGAGCTTATCTCCTTTCACTAAAGAACAATTACTTCCTCAACCTGAAATGCTTGAAATAAAAAAGCAAAAAGGTGAATTATTTATTGGATTACCAAAAGAAACTCACTTTGAAGAAAAGAGAATAAGTCTTACCCCTGATGCTGTGGCAGCATTAGTTGCCCATGGACATAGAGTTGTTGTTGAAACTTCTGCTGGTGAAGGAGCTAACTACTCAGATCGAGAATATTCTGAAGCTGGTGCAAAAATTTCTTACGATATTAAAGAAGTATTTCGCTGTAACCTTATTGTTAAAGTTGAACCACCTTCTCTTGAGGAAATAGAGCTCATGAATCCTCAGGCATTTTTAATTTCTGCTTTACAACTTAAAACGCAAGACAAACAATATTTTAAAGCACTTGCTAAAAAAAGAATTACGGCTATTGCTTACGATTATATAAAAGATGAGGATGGAGTTTTTCCTATATTAAAGTCATTAAGTGAAATTGCTGGAGCAGCCGCTATGCATATAGCTGCAGAGCACATGACTACTGTTGGCGGTGGTAATGGTTTATTGTTAGGAAACATTAGTGGTGTTCCTCCTACAGACGTTGTAATTCTCGGAGCTGGAACTGTTGGTAAATTTGCTGCAAAAGCCGCTATTGGTTTAGGAGCTAGAATTAAAGTTTTTGACAATTCAATTACTAAATTAAGACGCTTACAAGAAGCTGTTCCTGGTCCAATCTACACTTCTACTGTACAACCAAAATCATTATTAAAAGCTTTAATGCGTTGTGATGTTGCTATTGGTGCTATTCGTGGAATCGATAGATCACCGATTATTGTTACTGAAGTAATGATAGAAAAAATGAAAGCTGGTGCAGTAATAGTTGATGTTTGTATTGATCGTGGAGGATGTTTTGAAACTTCAGAAGTTACTACTCACAGTAAGCCGACATTCTTAAAACATGATATTATACATTATTGTGTTCCTAATATTCCTTCTCGATATTCTAGAACGGCATCCGTTTCTATCAGTAATATACTTACGCCTTATCTGCTAAATATTGCTGAAGAAGGAGGTTTTGAAAATGCAGCAAGATTTGATAAAAGTCTGCGAAACGGGATGTATTTCTATCACGGTGTATTAACGAATAGAACTGTTGCGGATTGGTTTGATCTTCCTTATAGAGATATTAACCTTCTTATTTTATAAATATCTACTTTTTTGAGTACTTTTGCGATCTAAATTTAGATCATGCAATTACTAAAGAGAATAGGGTTTTATATGATTGGTGTAGCTTTAGGAACGTTAGCTGTTTCTTTCTTTTGGAAAAACAAAAACGTGACTTTTGACTATGGTATGGATGCGCGAACACTTAAAAGTATTCGTATAAAGAAGCGTCTATTCTCAGATGAAGCCCTAAAAACAATGGAACTTCATAAAATTGATTCTACTAACATTTCTTTGATATTGAAAAATGGTGATGTTAATTTTGGAAAAAGTAAGCCTCGCCAAAGACCTTGTGCTGAATATTATGTAACAAGCGAAAAATTGGATTTGTATGTAATTAGATGTGATAGTACTGCAACTATTGATAAGATTTTTGTTAAGTAGGTTTTACAAACTATCTATATCTATCATTAAGACCAATTCCTGATTTTATCATAGGAATAATTTTTTCTAGTCTTTTCTCCTTAGTTGCCTCTCTCTTAGCTTCTATTATATATTCTGAAAACTCTCTCTTTTTAGTTAATGAAAGTGAGTGAAACTTTTCTTTTAGTTCATCGTTATTTTCAAAAACTTGAGATAGTTGAGAAGGAATAACTAAAGGTTTTTTATTTCTTTGAGGTTTTATCTCTTTACCCAATTCAGCATTCTTCATTGCCTCTAAAACATATGCTTGAAGTGTTTCTTTATCCAAATCATTTATTGAACTAAAACGCCATTGACGCATTGCTTTCGTTTTTCCTTCTTGGGCATTCATCAACAAATTCTTTTCATCTTTTAAAAAAACACCTTGATGAAACCATAAACCAAAATAATTTTTGAATGCAGAAATACCTAAAATATTCTTTCCCTTATGAATATAAGCTGGCATTCCCCATTTTATATCTTCAACCAAATCTAACTCTAACAAAAAAGAACGCAAAGTTTCTAATTCTTGCGTCCATTTTTCTTGTTTCTCGATATATGCCTTGACTTTATCGTTCATAATTAAGCTTTAATTAGCTACATCACTGGTAAATTTTATTCTCATTAAGCGTAATTCTTCGTCATCATAGTCACCATCAAACTCATCTAACGCCTCTTGTATTTTATCTGTTTCAGCTTCCATGAAGTAATCATAAATTTCTTCTTGCTGATCTTCATCTAATAAATCCTCTATAGCATAATCAATATTTAATTTCGTTCCGGAAAACACAATTGCTTCCATTTCTTTGATTAGCTCGTTCATCTCAAGACCTTTTGATTTTGCTATATCATCCAAAGGTAATTTTCTATCCGTATTTTGTATGATATATAATTTCAAACCTGAATTAACACCGGTACTCTTTACAACTAAATCATCTGGTCTTACAATGTCATTATCTTCAACGTACTGCGAAATAACTTGTACAAAATCTTTTCCGTACTTTTTGGCTTTCCCTTCTCCTACACCATGAACTTTGGATAGCTCATCCAATGAAATTGGATATTTAAGTGCCATATCATTAATGGAAGGATCCTGAAAAACTGCAAACGGCGGTACTCCTAATTTTTTACCAACTTGTTTACGTAAATCTTTTAGAATTGCAACTAGTTTTTGATCTGTACCAGCATTATTCGATTTTCCATTTGTAATGATTGTTCCATCATCTTCATAATTATATTGATGATCTTCAGTCATCATAAAAGATGTTGGGTTTTGTAAATAATTTTTACCCTCCTTGGTTAACTTGATTACTCCGTATTGCTCAATTTCTTTACGAATTAAATCCGCTACTAAAATCTGACGAATTAACGCCATCCAATAACTTGAAGTCTTTCCTTTACCAACTCCGAAGAATGAATGTTCTGTGGTTTTATGAGATTTTAAAAGTGCATTTTCTTTACCAATAAGCGTATTAACAATTTCTTTTGCTTTATACATCTCGTTGGTGTCTTTAACTATCTGTAAAATAGTTACGACTTCGTCCTGGGCTTCATGTTTCTTCTTAGGATTTCGCATGTTGTCATCCATGTCTGCTCCCTCTCCATTAACTTCATCAAATTCTTCACCAAAGTAATGTAAAATGTACTTTCTTCGATTCATAGAAGTTTCTGCATATCCAACTACTTCTTGTAATAAAGCATGACCAACCTCTTGTTCAGCAACAGGTTTATTAGCCATAAACTTTTCTAACTTCTCTATATCTTTATAAGCATAAAATGTTAGACAATGACCTTCTCCTCCATCACGACCCGCTCTTCCTGTTTCTTGGTAATAACTTTCTAAACTTTTTGGAATATCGTGGTGAATTACATAACGAACATCAGGTTTATCAATTCCCATTCCGAAGGCGATAGTAGCAACCACTACATCGCAATCTTCCATTAAGAACATATCTTGATGTCTTGCTCTTGTTTTTGCATCAAAACCAGCGTGATAAGGCAATGCATTAATTCCGTTTACCTGAAGTACTTGAGCAATTTCCTCTACTTTCTTTCTACTTAAACAATAAATAATTCCTGATTGTCCTTCTTTTTGTTTTATAAAACGGATAATATCTTTTTCTACCTCTTTCGTTTTAGGTCGAACTTCATAAAACAAATTAGGACGATTAAAAGATGCTTTAAAAACATTTGCATCTGTCATTCCTAACGTTTTTAAAATATCTTCTTGAACTTTTTGTGTAGCTGTAGCTGTTAAACCAATCACCGGAACATTATCAATTTGTCTTATGATATTTCTAAGATTCCTATATTCAGGTCTAAAATCATGTCCCCACTCTGATATACAGTGTGCTTCATCAATAGCTACAAAAGAAATATTTTGTTGCTTCAAAAAATCAACGTATTCTTCCTTAATTAAAGATTCTGGTGCAACGTACAATAATTTTGTAATACCATTAGAGATATCACTCATTACTTGATTAATCTCCGATTTGTTCAAAGAAGAATTCAATACATGAGCAATACCATGAGTTTCTGAAATACCTCTTATAGCATCAACTTGATTCTTCATTAAAGCAATCAGCGGAGAAACCACTATTGCTGTACCTTCTTTCATTAGTGCAGGTAATTGGTAGCATAGAGATTTACCACCCCCTGTTGGCATTATAACGAATGTATTTTGATCGTTTAATATGCTTTTCACTACATCTTCCTGAAGTCCTTTAAACTGATTAAAGCCAAAGAACTTTTTTAAAGCATCGTATAAATTCATTTTCATATTGTTCCCAGAAAGTCAAAATTATAAATTCAATCTTACACACAAAAATATTTACATTAAAGTTACGTATAAGTTTCTTATAAAATGAAAGTTTTAGTAGCTAAATTATTCCTATTTTTACATCTTCAAATTAAACCTTGTTTACTTGAAAAATTCAGACTTAATAATAGCCAGAGCAAAAGAAACCATTGTTCTTCAAAGTAATAGTATAGCTAATTTAACTAATTTTTTGGACAATTCATTTGCAAAAGCAGTTAACTTCATATTAAATTCCAACGGTAGAGTAATTATTACCGGAATTGGTAAAAGCGCGAATATTGCTAACAAAATAGTAGCCACATTAAATTCTACTGGTACTCCGGCAGTTTTTATGCACGCAGCAGACGCTATTCATGGGGACTTAGGTAATATTCAAGAAGATGATGTAGTAATTTGTATTTCTAAAAGTGGAAACACTCCTGAGATTAAAGTTTTGGTGCCGTTAATTAGAAATGCAAAAAATAAAATAATCGCTATTACAGGTAATCCTGATTCTTTTTTAGGGAAAAATGCAGATTTTGTATTGAATTCATACGTAGAGAAAGAAGCAGACCCAAATAATTTGGCTCCAACAAATAGTACTACAGCACAATTAGTTTTAGGTGATGCTTTAGCTGTTTGTTTGCTAGATTTAAGAGGTTTTACCAATAGAGATTTTGCTAAATATCATCCGGGTGGAGCTTTAGGAAAAAGATTATATTTAAGAGTTTCTGATTTGGTAAAAAACAATCAATTACCAAAAGTGTTAGCCTCAGATAAAATTACAAAAGTAATTGTAGAGATTTCAGAAAAAAGATTAGGTGTTACGGCAGTTGTTGATGAAAATAATCAAATCTCTGGAATTATAACTGATGGTGATATCCGTAGAATGTTGAACAAAACAACCGCAATTGAGAGCTTGACAGCAGTAGATATCATGAGTTCAAATCCTAAAACCATTGATATTGATGCTATGGCAATTGATGCTCTTGATGCTTTAGAAAATAATAGTATTACTCAGATATTGGTTACTAACGAAAATAACGAATATGTTGGTGTAGTGCATTTACATGATTTAATTAAAGAAGGTATTTTTTAGTCATGGCAGAAAAAGAAATGTCTTTTTTAGAACATCTTGAAGAATTAAGATGGCACGTTATTAGAAGTTTCTCAGCGATTTTTATAATTGCAATTTTGGTATTCGTCTATATAAAAACTGTTTTTGATACAGTTTTGTTAGCTCATTTAAAACCAGATTTTGCTACTTATAAATTCTTTTGTAATGTTTTCTCTTCTATTGGAATTGACAGTAGCTTTTGTGATATTCAATTTAAACAAACCCTTCAAGCATTGAATCCTACTCAACAATTAATGACTGCCATTTGGTCTTCTTTAATTTTAGGGTTTATTTTAGCTTTTCCTTACGTTTTATGGGAGATTTGGCGATTTATCTCACCTGGATTACTGGAAAAAGAACGTAAAAAATCGAGAGGATTTATTTTTTGGGCTTCTTTCCTGTTTTTCTTAGGGATTTTATTCAGTTACTACGTCATTATTCCAATGTCAGTGTATTTCTTTTATAATTTTTCTATTGGAGATGCCGTTGTAAACAATTTTAAGTTAGACGCATATATTGGTTTAGTAACAAATACCTTAATAGGTGTCGCCGTATTTTTTGAGTTACCTATTTTAATTTTCTTTTTATCAAAAATAGGATTAATAACTCCTGAATTTTTAAAACGATATAGAAAGCACGCATTGGTGGTAGTTTTGGTATTAGCTGCTATAATAACACCTCCGGATATTGCTAGCCAAGTAATTGTGGCTGTGCCAATTATGATTTTATACGAAATAAGTATTTACATTTCAAGATTTGTAATTAAAAAAGAACAACAAAAAAATGTCGAAAAAAGTCCAAGAGTTCAATGATTATCGTTCTAAGATGAACGAGAAAATTTTATCTTCAGATAATAAAGTAATCAAAAGAATATTTAATCTAGACACGAATGCTTATGCTGAAGGTCACTTATCTGTAAAAACAAAAGAATTATTAGGTTTAGTAGCATCAGCAGTTTTACGTTGCGACGATTGTATCGCTTATCATTTAGAAACGGCTTATAAAAACGGAGTTACTAAGGCTGAAATGATGGAAACAATGTCTATTGCTACATTAGTAGGAGGAACAATTGTTATTCCGCATTTAAGAAGAGCGGTAGAATTTTGGGAAGCACTAGAAGAAGAAGTTTAATATCTTTTTAAGAACCCGATTCGTAAATTTTAAGCACTTTTAGCAAAAAATTTAAATATATATCCAACAATCATGAAATTAAGAGCCGATAACATCCAAAAAATATACGGTAGTCGTAAAGTCGTTAAAGGAATTTCTTTAGAAGTAGAGCAAGGAGAAATTATTGGACTATTAGGACCTAACGGTGCTGGTAAAACCACTTCTTTTTACATGATTGTTGGTATGGTAAAACCTAACTTTGGTCAAATTTTCTTAGACAATGATGAAATTACCGAAGATCCAATGTATAGACGTGCTCAAAAAGGAATTGGATATTTAGCTCAGGAAGCTTCGGTTTTCAGGAAGCTATCTGTAGAAGATAATATCCTTTCTGTTTTAGAATTTACAAACAGAACTAAAGAAGAAAGAAAACAACGTCTTGAAGAATTAATTGAAGAATTTAGCTTAGGACATGTTCGCACAAACAGAGGAGATTTACTTTCTGGAGGAGAACGTCGAAGAACTGAAATTGCTCGTTGTTTAGCTTCAGATCCAAAATTCATATTATTGGATGAACCTTTCGCTGGAGTAGATCCAATTGCTGTTGAAGACATTCAAAGCATTGTAGCACATCTTAAAAATAAAAATATTGGTATTCTAATTACGGATCATAATGTACAAGAAACTCTTGCTATTACTGACAGAACTTATTTAATGTACAATGGTAGCATTCTAAAAGAAGGAACTCCAGAAGAATTGGCTGCTGATGAAACTGTAAGAAAAGTTTACTTAGGTAAAGACTTCGAATTAAAGAAAAAAAAGTTCAACTAACCGTGAACTTTTTTCATATTTTTAAGTAACGACATCGCTACGTACAAAAGAATTATTAGCGGTATCGCTACAAACTTCAATAAAACTAACAACAGTATTGACAATAATAAGAAAGTATATTTTATACTGTTTTCTTTAAATGAATAATTCTTAAATTTTAAAGAAAACAACTTTATTTCTGAAACCATTAACACACTCAATAATACAGTAACAACAATTAAAACATACTTGTTATGAATGACATCTTGAATCGTTGGATTTGATGTATATTCTGAAATTAGTGGTAACGAAAGAACAAACAAATTCATTGCCGGTGTTGGTAAACCGATAAAACTATCCGATTGTCTTTTATCAATATTAAACTTTGCCAATCGGTAACCTGCAAAAAGAGTCAATAATAAGCCTAAAGATTCATAAGAAAACCAATTATCTATATTCAACCCCATATCTAAAGCTGCATCCCAAGAAGAAATTCCAAGTTCATTGTAGTGAGAACTATTTAACATATACTGAACCATAACAATTCCTGGTACCACTCCACTAGTGACCATATCTGCCAAACTATCTAATTCTTTACCAAATTCACTTTGAACTTGTAACAATCTTGCTGCAAAACCGTCAAAGAAATCAAAGAGTATTCCAACTCCAACTAAAATTGCTGTAGTGTAAAAATCACCTCTAACCGCGTAAATTGTCGCAATGGTACCACAAAGTAAATTACCTAAAGTGATTATATTTGGAATGTGCTTTTTAATATTCATGTTTTTGATAGATTTTTGACTAAAATATGAAATAGATTTTTTTTAACAATTAATTCAACCAATAAGATTTAAAATGCCAATACTAAAAAGTCAACTAACTACTAAGTTTCCTTTTAGAAACCCACATGTTAACACGCTTTATAAGTTTTTTGCTAATAAGGAAAAACCAGCATATGAAAGAAAGAGAATTATCACTTGGGATAATGATTTTATCGATTTAGACTTTTTAAGTTCTAATTCATTTTCTGCTGTTTTATTAATTCATGGTTTAGAAGGGAGCTCTGAATCAAGTTATATATGCTCAACCGCAAACTATTTACAAGATCAAGGATATGATGTAATTGCTATGAATTTAAGAAGTTGTAGCGGTTCTGATAATAATATTCTAAAAACTTATCATGCAGGTAAAACTGATGACGTTGAATTTATTGTAAACTATTTAATTGAAAATTACAACTACAATAATATCGTGTTATGTGGTTTCAGTCTTGGTGGAAATCTAATTCTCAAATATTTAGGAGAATTCAACCAATCGATACCTTCAAACATAAAAGGGGGAATAGCAGTATCTGTGCCAATTGATTTAACCAGTGCTCAAGCTGAATTGAGTAAACTGAAGAATAAAATATATATGAAAGAATTTCTTAGAACTTTAAAATCTAAAGTAATTTTAAAAGCTGAAAAATTCACCGACTATAATCCTGATAAAAAACTAATAGCTAAAGCATCAACTTTTAGAGATTTTGAAGAAATTTACACAGCTCCTGTTTTCGGTTTTGACGGACCTGAAGACTATTGGGCAAAAGCAAGTAGCAAACCTTATTTATCCCAAATAAATCATAAAACATTGCTTATTAATGCTAAAGATGATTCATTTCTATCAATAGATTGTTATCCATATGAAATTGCGGAAAGCTCAGATAATTTTTATTTGATGACTCCAAAATACGGAGGACATGTTGGATTTGTAAGTACTTTTAATGATGAAGTTTTTTGGATTGAAAATCAAATTGTAAGTTTTATTCAAAATCAGTTAAATACATATTCTTAGTACAATAAGTAGTTAAATTATCTGTTATTTCACAAGGAATTAAGATATTTGCTTTTTTATAAATAGAGGATTTGAAAATCAAAATACTATATTTTTTATTACTTACTACTACCCTATCCTTCGGTCAGTTTAGAAACTATTCTAATGAATTTTTAAACATCGGTGTTGATGCAGCTGCATTGGGTATGAGTAAAGCTGTTGTTGCTACCTCAAATGATGTAAATTCTACATACTGGAATCCTGCTGGATTAGTTGGTTTGGAAGATTATCAAGGTTCTTTAATGCATGCGTCTTACTTTTCTGGTATAGCAACATATAATTTTGCAGGATTTGCAATGCCTATTAATAAAGAAAGTTCTGTAGGTTTATCTATTATTAGATTTGGTGTTGATGATATTTTAAACACAACGGAATTAATTGACAGCCAAGGAAATATTGATTTTAATAGAATAAATCTATTCTCTGCCGCCGATTATGCTTTTAATTTGAGTTATGCTCGTAAAATGCCTTTAGATGGATTTACTATTGGTGGAAACGCAAAAATTATTCGAAGAATTATTGGAGATTTTGCCACATCTTGGGGTTTTGGTTTTGATTTAGGTGTCCAATTTCAAAATAACAACTGGAAGTTTGGTATTATGGCTAGAGATATTACAACAACATTCAATACTTGGGCTATTAACGAAGAAGAGTTTCAAAAAATACAAAATGCTATTCCCGGTCAAAATCAAGAATTACCTGAAACTACAGAGATAACAAAACCAAAGCTTCAGATTGGAATGGCTAGAAGTTTTAATATTGGACGATATTTTCATTTACTTACAGAAGTTGATTTAAATATGCGATTTGCAGAAACCAATGATATTATCTCCACATCTTTTGTCAGTATCGATCCTGCTTTTGGTTTTCAACTAGATTATGATGATTTGGTTTATTTGAGAGTTGGTGCTGGTAATTTTCAAAATGTAAGAGAATTTGACAATAGTGAATCTTTATCTGTTCAACCGAATTTCGGTTTAGGTTTTAAGTATAGAGGAATTCAAATAGATTATGCTTTAACGAATATAGGAAGTGTAGGAAACGCTTTATTTTCAAATATTTTCTCTATTAAGTTTGATTATAGTTTTTATAGATAATTATGCTAAAAAAATACTTCTTTTTATTACTTCTAGTATCTCAATTTAGTTTTTCTCAAAATGTTCAACTATCGATATATTCCGAAATAAGTATTATTACTTCAGGACCAGGAGATGATTTACATGAAAAATTTGGTCACACTGCTATAAGAGTAAAAGATCCTGTTTTAAATTTCGATTTAATTTACAATTACGGAATCTTTGATTTTAATGACCCTAAGTTTTACACCAACTTCGTTAGAGGTTACATGAAGTATAAATTGGCTAGGTATGATTTTTATTATGCGTTAAAATCTGCTAAGGAAGACAAAAGATGGGTTAAACAACAGGTTTTAAATTTAACTCAACAAGAAAGAACAGAGTTTTTTCATTTTTTACAAAAAAATGCACTTCCTGAAAATGCAAGTTATTTCTATGATCCTTTTTTTGACAATTGCGCGACTAGACCCAGAGACATCGTAAAAAACATATTAAAAGAGAAATTAATTATAAACGAAGAATTTGTAACAGCTCCCAAATCCTTAAGAACATTAATGAATGAAAAAATTCATCAAAATTCATGGGGCAGTTTTGGTATTAATTTAGCATTGGGTAGCAAGCTTGATAAAATAGCAACTCCCGAAGAGTATATGTATTTACCGGAATTTCTAATGGAGTCTTACGCTAAATCAATAATTAGAAGTTCAAAAGGAAATGAAAAACTGATAAAAAAGACTAATATTCTTCTAGATTTTGAACCAAAAGAAGCGAATGCAGATTTCCCAAGTCCTCTTTTAGTTTTTTCTATATTTTCATTAGTTATCCTTTTAATTACCTATTTTGACTTCAAGCAAAAAAGGCGCACAAAAATTTTAGACTTTTTACTATTTTTTACCACTGGAATAATTGGAGTATTAATTGTCTTTTTATGGTTTTTTACTAATCACTCTACTGCACCTAATAACTTTAATATTCTTTGGTCATTTACTCCTAATATTGTAGTTGCTTTTTATGTAATTAAAGGAAAACTACCAAACTGGTTTTCTAAATACATTTTGATGGTTTTACTATTATTAACAGTAATACCTATTATTCATATTACAGGAATTCAGAAGTTTACGTATCCTGTAATACCAATATTAATCTTGTTATTCGGTAGGTATTTGTTCCTTTATAAAATAACTTCAATTAAAAAGTAGAACAAGTAGAGTTTGTTATTGAATTATTTTAAAAAGCTCTGAATTGCTAAAACATAGCTATCCAATCCAAAACCAGTAATAACACCTTTTGCATTCCCCGCAATATAACTTACGTGTCTAAAATCCTCTCTAGAGTGAACATTAGAAATATGAACTTCAACTACAGGAGTTTCAATCCCCCGCACTGCATCTCCAATACCAACAGAAGTATGCGTATAAGCAGCCGCATTCAAAATGATTCCATCATAGCTAAAACCAACTTCGTGCAGTTTATCTATAATTTCTCCTTCTATATTTGACTGGAAATAATCAAGCTCTAAATCAGAAAATCTAGCTTGTAACTCTTTAAAATATTGAAGAAAAGTCTTATCCCCATATATTTCGGGCTCTCTTTTACCTAATAGATTAAGATTTGGCCCATTTATAATAATAAGTTTCATAAAACTCTACTATAAGCTATAATAACTATTCCCTCCAAAAACATTGAAGACCAAACCAATTCCTGCGTAACCATATGTTGGTCCACTTTTCTTTACTCCAGAGTAAAATAAATTAACATTAAAATTCTGGTTAATATTATAACCCACCATAGGCTTTAAAAAAATCCCGCCGTTATCTCCCTCTGGAGAAATTCCAATGGCATATCCAGCATCTAAAGCAACATAAAAATCATCTCCATCACTATAAAATTTAACAGAACCTCCAATAGGCAAATACATAAAAGCATCTGGCTTAACACCATTTTCCTCCTGTGTTGCGAAATAAATTAAATTAAGAGATGGACCGAACTTCACACCTTCGAAGATATCAAAAAGATAATTTGCATCTAAACCAAAAGCAGCACTTGCTACTCCTTCTATATTTCCTATTGTTATTCCTCCATTAACGCCTACATTAAACTCATTTTCTTGAGAAAACGCAAGATTATTAAACATACAAACGAACAAACAAAGTGTGAATATTTTTCTCATTATAAAAATTTTAAAGCGCTAATATAAATTATATAAACAAAAAAACCTTTGAATAATCTTCAAAGGTTTAATTAAATATTTAAAAACTAGCCCATTTAAAGCTAACTTAAATTATTTTCTTGGAGCTTACCAAGCATATCCTAATGATACTCCTATTCTTGGTAAAAATCCATCAATATTAACAGAAGTCCCTTCAGTAGCTGATACAGACACATATTGTGCTCCAAAGTTTAAATCTAGAGCAAATCCAGAATCTCCTCCACCAAATACCCATTGGTATCCAGCTAATGCTCCACCAGCAAAAGCATTAAAACCTACATCATTACCTGAAGAATCCTCCACTGAAGACGTAGAATAACTTACAAATGGAGCTGCATACCATCCACGAGGAGCATCTTTTTCCGAAGAAAAATAGAATTTATATTTACCCTCTCCCCCAAAAGCACTTGCACTAATAGTTTCACTTCCTGTAGAAACGTCAGTACCTGCATAAGCTAATCCTATTTCGAAAGATCCATTATCAGAAATTGCTCTTTCATAAGATAATTCAGCAATACCAAAAGCTAACCCAATTGGATTTGCTTTAATCACATTTTTCTGAGCGTTAGCAGCAAAACCAAAAGCCACCATGGTAATTGTCAAAAGAAATTTATTCATAATTTTTATTTTAATTTGTTCAAATATAATTTTATTTTTTTATTCAAAAAAAAAGAACAGTTTAGAAAACTGTTCTCCTTTAATATTATTAAGAATTCTGCTTAGAAATATAAAGCAAATCCGATTAAACCTTGGAATAAACCTTCTTGACCTTCGTCTAAACCAATGTTATATCTTAATGCAGGCTTAATACTTACGTTTTCACCTAAGAAATAAGCATAACCAGCTTGTAAACCAACCCAGTTTTGACTTCCTCCATCAAATGAACTTCCTGTAAAATCAACTCCTACTGGAAACTGTCCATCTAAATAGTACTCAGCTCCGATTTTGTAAGTGAAAACACTTGCATCATTGATATCTGAATAACCTAAACCTGCTTTAACAGCAAAATCATCCATGAAGAAGTATCCTCCATCTAAACCTAATGAAAATGCAGTAACACCATCAGAAGAAGCGAATGAGAAAGCAGTATTACCTGTAGTAGCTGAACCAGTATTTGCTTCAATTACAAATTTACCTTTTGAAGTTTGTCCTGAATCATCTTGTGCGTTAGCAGCAAATCCGAAAGCTACCATAGCAATTGTTAAAAGAAATTTTTTCATAATTTTTAATTTTATAATTATAAGTTTGCTTAGCAAATGTAAGTTTATTTTTCAAATATCAAAGTTTTTTTTACAAATTTCAATGGGTTGGCAAGCTAAGATTACTGATTATAAGAACTATCTAAAAATAGAAAGAGCCTTATCTGAAAATTCAATAGATAACTATTCGAGAGACATTTTAAAACTCGTTCGTTTCTTAGATGATTATCAAATTGATAGCTCGCCTAATAGCATCGATAAACAAAAAATTCAGCAATTTATCCATGAAGTATCAAAAATAATCAGTCCGCGGACTCAAGCTAGAATAATTTCTGGACTCAGAAGTTTTTTCGATTATTTGGTTTTTGAAGGTTATCGTGAGGACAATCCTTTAGACTTAATACAGTCGCCTAAAATAGGAAGAAAATTACCTGACGTATTATCTAATGAAGAAATAACAACCCTAATCAAAGCAATAGATTTAAGTCATCCACAAGGAGAAAGAAATAAAGCTATCATTGAAACTATATATGGATGTGGTCTTCGTGTAAGCGAATTAATAAATTTAAAAGTATCTGATTTATTTTTTGAAGAAGGTTTTATAAAAGTTACCGGAAAAGGAGACAAAGTTCGATTTGTACCTATTCATAATTACACGATGAAACTGATCTCTTCATATATCTCTAATTTTAGAAACCATATTACTCCTAAAAAAGAGGATTCAGATATTGTATTTTTGAATAGACGTGGTAAACGACTTACCCGACAAATGATTTTTATCGTGTTGAAAGATTTATGCACCTTAACTAAAATTAATAAAAATGTAAGTCCTCACACACTTAGGCATTCTTTTGCAACCTATTTATTAAAGGAAGGAGTGGATTTAAGAGCAATTCAACAACTTTTAGGACATGAAAGTATCACCACAACGGAAATATACGTTCATTTAGATAATAATTACTTACAAGATGTGGTTAAGAAATTTCATCCGAGAAGAGATATATAGATGAAATAAAAAAAGGCAAGCTATCTACATCACACCGCTACGACCTAATACCCTTGCTGCGTTCCCGCCCTGGGGGATTCAAAGGGAGCTGGTTGTGTAGGACTTGCCCATGCAAATTTACAATCATTTTTTTAATCATAAACAATAAATTTACATGATTTTTTTGTAACATTTTTAAAACATTGAATACTAACAAGATGTTTCACATATTTTTTTAATAATTTAACTAATCAAATCAATAACAAATGGAAAATCAAGCAAACAGTAAAAACATAATTCTAAATTATGGACTTTATTTAGGTGTCGCAGGAGTATTTATTCACCTTTTATTTTATGCTTCTGGGAGCCTTTTTGAGAATTTACAAATGGTGGGCTTAATAGGATTAATTCCTATGATAGCTCTAATTGTATTAGGAATAAGAAAATTTAAATTCGACAATGGAGGATTTCTTTCATTTGGACAAGCTTTAAAAGTTGGTGTTGGAATTGCTGTAGTAAGTGCATTAATTTCTACAATTTACACATTAATTTTTACCAATGTTATTGAACCTACTTACCAAGACCAACTAATGGAGATTCAAAAACAGGCATGGCTTGATGGTGGTTTAAGTGATGAACAAATAGAATCTGCTGAGGCAATGACGAAGAAATTCCAAAGTCCATTCATTACAGTGCCAATTGCAATCGTAGTATCTGCATTCTTTGGATTCATTATTTCTGCAATTACTGGTGCTATCATGCAAAAAAAGGAAGAAGATACCTTTTAACAACAATAATATTGTAACTTTACTGCTCAATAATCTGCATTAGTATTTAGTATGGATATATCGGTAGTAATACCACTTTTAAACGAAGAAGAATCTTTACAAGAATTATATGATTGGATTGCAAAAGTTATGCAATCCAATCAGTTTTTATATGAAGTTATTTTTATTGATGATGGAAGCACGGATAGTTCATGGGAAATCATCAAAAGAATATCTCAAAACCACAATCAAGTTAAAGGAATACGTTTCCAAAGAAATTATGGAAAATCTCAAGCCTTAGACGCCGGTTTTAATATTGCTACTGGAAATGTAGTAATTACTATGGATGCTGACCTACAGGATAATCCAGAGGAAATCCCAGAATTATATGATTTAATTATCAAGGAAGATTATGATCTTATCTCTGGCTGGAAAAAGAAACGCTATGACAATGTTTTAACTAAAAACATTCCTTCTAAACTATTTAACTGGGCAGCTAGAAAAACATCTGGACTAGACCTTAATGACTTTAACTGTGGATTAAAAGCTTATAAAAATGAGGTTGTCAAAGCCGTAAAAGTTAGTGGTGAAATGCACCGATATATTCCAGTTTTAGCTAAAAATGAAGGATTTACAAAGATTGGTGAAAAAATAGTACAACATCAAGCTAGAAAATATGGTGTTACAAAATTTGGTATCGATAGATTCGTAAATGGTTTTTTAGATTTAATTACTATTTCTTTTTTGTCTAAATTTGGTAAAAGACCAATGCATTTTTTTGGTTTGTTGGGAACTTTAATGTTTATCTCAGGAACCACAATGGCTTTTTATGTAGGAATTATTAAACTTTATAGACTTTTTAATAATATTCCTACTATTTTAGTTACTCAAAATCCTTGGTTTTACATAGCTTTAACAGCAATGATAATAGGTACTTTACTTTTTTTAGCGGGCTTTTTAGGAGAGTTGATTATAAAAAGTAATTCCCAACAAAAACACTATAAAATTAAAGAAGAACAAAATATATAACAACTACCAATAATATTTATAATGGAAGAAATTCTAAACAAAGCAAAACTTTGGTTGTCTACTACTTTTGACAAAGAGACTCAGAACGAAATAAAAGAATTAATCTCTTCAAATTCTGATGATTTAGCTGATCGTTTTTATAAAGATGCTGAATTTGGAACTGGTGGTATGCGAGGTATCATGGGTGCTGGTACAAATCGAATTAATAAATATACACTTGGTAAAGCCACACAAGGGCTAAGTAACTATTTGCACAGAAGTTACCCAAATCAAGATATAAAGGTCGCTATTGCTTATGACTGCAGACATAACAGTAAAAAATTTGCTACGTTGGTTGCAGAAATTTTATCTGCAAATAAGATAAAATCATTTGTCTTTGAAGATTTACGACCAACTCCAGAATTATCATTTACAGTTAATCATCTTAATTGTCAAGCAGGGATAGTATTAACCGCTTCTCACAATCCACCAGAATATAATGGTTATAAAGTTTACTGGACGGATGGAGGACAAATCGTACCGCCACAAGATCAAGCTATCATTTCTGAAGTTAATTCTCTAGATTACAAAGATATTAATTTTGATAAAAATGAAAGTTTAATCTCTTACATTGGTAGTGAATTAGATGAAGCTTTTTGGAATGCATCTATTAAAAACGGTACTTTTAATGTGAAGGGAAGAGAAGATTTAAAAATTGTTTTTACTTCTTTACATGGTACTTCTATTAAATTGATTCCAGAAGTTTTAAAAAGAGCAGGATACACAAATGTTCATGTTGTTGAAGAACAAGCTGAACCAAATGGTGATTTCCCTACAGTTGATTCTCCTAACCCAGAAGAGCCAGCTGCATTAGCTATGGCAATGGAATATGCTGAGAAAATGAATGCAGATATTGTTATTGGAACAGATCCTGACAGTGATAGATTAGGTATTGCAGTTAGAGATTTAAATAGTAATATTAAATTGTTAAACGGAAATCAAACCATGAGTGTTATGACTGATTTCTTAATAAAACAATGGAAAGAACAAGGTAAATTAAATGGAAACCAGTTTGTAGGTTCTACTATTGTATCAACTAATTTAGTAAATGATATTGCTGCCAATTATGGTGTTGAAACCAAAGTTGGATTAACTGGTTTTAAATGGATTGCAAAAATGATTAAAGATCATCCTGAATTAGACTTTATCGGAGGCGGTGAAGAAAGTTTTGGGTTTATGGTAGGTGATTTTGTTCGTGATAAAGACGCCGTTACCTCTACTCTACTTGCTTGTGAAATTGCTGCAGATGCTAAAAGTAATGGAAGTTCTTTTTACAAAGAATTACTTCATATTTATGTGAATAATCGTTTTTACAAAGAGCATTTAGTTTCCTTAGTAAAAAAAGGAATGGACGGAGCTGCTGAAATCAAGCAAATGATGATTGATTTAAGAAACAATCCACTTGCCGAAATTGATGGAGAAAAAGTAACGTTTGTAAATGATTATAAAACTTCTGTTCGTAAAAATATTATTACCGGAGAAGAATCTGCTATTGATATTCCAAAATCAAACGTATTAATTTACGAAACAGAAAAAGGAACAAAAGTAGCTTGTAGACCAAGTGGAACAGAACCTAAAATTAAGTTCTACGTTAGTGTTCAAGATGATTTAGATAAGATTGAGAACACTGATAAAGTTGAAAAGCTTTTAGATGAACGAATTTCAAGAATACAAAAACAACTAGGAGTTTAATGGAATACTTCAAGAAAATTTTAAAATATGCGAATCCCTACAAGAGATTCGCTTTTTTAAACATCTTTTTTAACATTTTCTATGCATTTTTTTCTGCATTATCTTTTATCGTTTTAATGCCTTTAATAAATGTATTGTTTAGAGATGATAAATCAGAAAGAATAACAAAACCTGTTTATGAGGGGTTTAGTAGTTTAAATAGTTATGTAAACCAAAGCTTAGAATATTATACTGATCAATTAGTTCAAGAAAATGCATACAAAGCGTTATTATTAGTTATTGCATTAATAGTTATAACTACTATACTCAAAAATCTATTCAGTTACCTTGCATTTTACTTTATCACTTTTTTAAAAAATGGTGTTTTAAAAGACTTACGTAACGATCTTTACAACAAAACAATTTCTCTCCCTATATCATATTATTCCGAAAAAAGAAAAGGAGATACAATGGCTCGTATCGGTAACGATGTTATTGAAGTACATTACTCTTTTCTTTCAATTCTGGAGCTTATATTTAGAGATCCACTGATGATATTTATTTCAATAGGAATTATGCTATTATTTAGTGTGAAACTAACAATCTTTATTTTTATTTTTATTCCTATAGCTGGATTTATTATTAACGTAATAGGTAAAAACATAAAAAAGACTTCAGATAAGGTTCAAAAAGAGCAAGGTGTTTTTCTATCAATTCTTGATGAAACATTAGGAGGACTTAAAGTAATTAAAGCTTTTAATGCGGAGCATATTTTTAATGAAAAGTTTCAAAAATCTACAAGTAGATTTGAAAAACTAATGAATAAAGTCATGATTAAAACCCAATTGGCTAATCCAGTAAGTGAAATCTTGGGTGTAACTGTATTTTGTATTTTAATTTGGTTTGGTGGTCAAATAGTTTTAATTGATAAAACGATTGCTGGTGGTACTTTGATTGGTTTTTTAGGATTAGCATATAATATTATCACTCCTGCAAAGTCAATCTCTAAAGCAAGCTATACTATTAAAAAAGGAAATGCAGCAGCTGAACGTATTCTGCAAATTTTAGAAACAGATGATGAGTTAAAAGATGCTCCAAATGCAAAGAGTAAATTAACCTTTGATCATGATATAGAGTTTAAAAATGTTTGGTTTAAATATCAAGATGATTATGTTTTAGAAGATTTTTCTTTAAAAATTCCCAAGGGAAAATCCGTCGCTTTAGTTGGTCAATCAGGAAGTGGGAAATCTACACTTGCTAACCTGATTACACGTTTTTACGATGTTACCAAAGGTGAGATTTTAATTGATGGAGAAAACATTAAAAACCTAACTAAAAAATCACTTTTAAATTTAATGGGTATTGTTACTCAAGACTCTATTTTATTTAACGATTCTATTAAAGAAAATATCAAAATTGGTGATCAAAATGCAACTGATGAAGAAATTTTAAAAGCTTCTGAAATTGCTAATGCCTATGAATTTATAAAAGATCAACCAGAACAATTTGAAACGAATATTGGAGATAGTGGAAATAAATTATCTGGTGGTCAGAAACAACGTCTATCTATTGCGAGAGCTGTATTAAAGAATCCTCCAATCATGATTTTAGACGAAGCTACTTCTGCCCTAGATACTGAATCAGAAAAACTGGTGCAATCCGCTTTAGAAAACATGATGCAAAACAGAACTTCTATAGTAATTGCACACCGTTTATCTACCATTCAGAATGCTGATAATATTGTAGTTTTACACAAAGGAAAGATTGTTGAGCAAGGAAAACATGATGAATTACTATCCAAGAAAGGAGAATATTTCAAGTTAGTTACCATGCAAAATATTGATTCTTAATCATGAAAGAATATTTTATATTCAACATAATTTATAAGTGGAAATATTTATTAGCCATTTTAAAATCTAAATTTATTAAAGTTGAAAAGAAAACAACTATTGATAAATTAGTGTACGTGGCTAGAGAAGCTGATAAAAATTGGATTTTCGGAACAAAAGTTCGCAGACTTTCACAGCATTCAGGATTAAATGCTTCTCCTTACTTTCATGCAAAACTCAGAAATTTACCAGATGCTGACGGATATTACTTTATTTATCCACATTACTTCTGTAGAGCTATGCGACACAACCCTCAAATTTTGAGGAAAAAAAACATTGTAATGTTTACACATGCGCATTACACAACTTCATACTCTAAAACACATATTGCCTGGTGTTTGAATTTAGCTGACAAAGTAATTTGTTTAAACTCTCAAGTAAAACAAGATTTAATCGGAATTGGAATTAAACCTGAAAAACTAGAAGTCATTCATATTGCTTCTGATCCTGAGTTTTTCTTTTCTCATGAACGAAATGCTGGAGATGTTGGTTTTTGTTCAAATTTTGGAGAGCGTAAAAATCCAGAATTAGTTTATCAAATTATCAAAAATATGCCGGAGAAAGATTTTCATATTTTCGGTAAAAACTGGGAAAATTTCGATAAATTCCATGAGCTAGAAAAACTAGATAATTTTACCTATCACAACAATCGGGATTATTCTGAATTTCCAGATTTATACGCGAAGATTGACACCTTTGTTTCTCCTTCTTTATTAGAAGGGGGACCTGTTCCTGTTTTAGAAGCTATGCTCTCAAATTGCGTTCCTGTAGCCTCAAAAACTGGATTTTGCCCTGATGTTATAGAACATGGAAAGAATGGCTTTTTATTTGATTTAGATGCCACACATGAAGATGTAATTCCTTTGATTAAAAAAGCTGATGAACTAAAAACAAACATTAGAGAAACTGCTTTAGCCTATTCGTGGGAAAACTGTTCTAAGAAGATTGATGAGTTGTTTCTTAATACTTAAAAATCGTTAAAACTTGTCCGGAATAATCCAATAACTATAATCTCGGACATTGTACCATAGCGTAGCAGTAGTTTTATGGCATAATTTAAAACGATACTCTATGAAAAAAATAGTTCTCTTTTCAATATGTATAAACTTGCTATTTTCGTGTTCTGACAAAATCAACAACAACTTAGACTTACCTTATTTTCAATTTCAAAATGAAGATCAAGAAAAATTACTGCAACTTCCAGAGCTTAACAAACAACTCACATTTGTCAATCAGAACAATAATGAGCTTACATTTGATGTTGTGAAAAGCGAAAATGGTCGACAGTTACATCAAAGATTTAACATGCCATTTGGCTCAACCAAATATTTCTATTACGATAAGCAACAACTTTCTTTACAATCTACTTTATTTGATGAAAATCATACTCATTGTGTTTTAGCAATTCACATTAAAAAATGGCCAGTTGAATTTTACGATCCTAGAAATGGAAATCCGATAACTCTATCGAAAGAATCAAAACTAACTGCAACTCTTGATTATGGTGCATTTAATAACATAGGACGAGACATAGAGGTACCTTATACGAACTTCGGATTATTAACTATAAATAATAAATTATATAATAAAGTTTTAACTATAGACTTAACAAATACGGGCTCATATAATATAGATTGGCCTCTACCTTCTGTAAACTATATTTATTTTGATATTAACGAAGGTTTTTTAGGTTTTGATGATACAGAAGGAAACCAATGGAGACTTTTATAAATTAATCAGATTGATTAACTACTAAGCCTAAACTTTCAGCTTTTTTTAGCATAAAATCATAGGAAGCTTCATATTCGTTTGGTATTTCACCTTCTAATATGGCTTCTTTAATTGCCTCTTTAATTTGTCCGATTTCACGACATGGCTTTAAATTGAAAGTTTTCATAATCTCCTCACCAGTAATTGGTGGTTGGAAATTACGAATACGATCGCGCTCTTCTACCTCTTTGATTTTTTCTCGAACAATTTCAAAGTTTTTATGATAACGCTTAAACTTTTTTGGGTTTTTAGTCGTAATATCAGCTTCACAAAGGGTCATTAAACTATCAATATCATCTCCAGCGTCAAAAATTAATCTTCGAACTGCCGAATCTGTTACTTCAGAAGCTAACACAATTGGTCTAGAACTTAATAAAACCATTTTCTGAACAAACTTCATCTTATTATTCAAAGGCATTTTTAATCGCTTAAAAAGCTTGAAAACCATTTTAGAGCCCACAAATTCATGAGAATGAAACGTCCATCCTACTTTTTTACTGAACTTCTTTGTTGGTGCTTTTCCAATATCGTGCAGTAATGCTGCCCAACGCAACCAGACATCGTCTGTATTTTCAGAAATATTATCAACCACTTCTAGAGTGTGGTAAAAATTATCTTTATGTTTTTGTCCTTCTACTTCCTCTACTCCTTTTAAGGCAATCAGTTCCGGAATAATTCTTTTTAATAAACCTGTTTTTTCAAGCAACAAAAAACCAACCGAAGGTATTGGAGAAGCAATAATTTTATTTAACTCATCTACAATTCTTTCTCTAGTAATGATATCAATACGCTTTACATTTTTCGTAATAGCATCCAATGAACTTTTCTCAATAGTAAAATTTAATTGTGAGGCAAAACGAACGGCACGCATCATGCGCAAAGGATCATCCGAATAGGTAATATCTGGATCTAAAGGTGTTCTGATAATTTTGTTGTCCAAATCAGAAATGCCATCAAAAGGATCTAATAATTTCCCAAATGATTCTTTATTCAGACTTAATGCTAATGCATTTATTGTAAAGTCTCTTCGATTTTGATCGTCTTGTAAAGTTCCCGCAGTAACTTCAGGATTTCTACTATCTTCATTATAAGATTCCTTTCGAGCACCTACAAATTCTACTTCAATATCCTGATAACGCAACATTGCTGTTCCGTAGGTTTTAAAAACCTGTACTTTAGGTGTATTTGGCAATAAACTTGCTACTTTTTGAGCTAACTCAATACCACTTCCTACCGTAACTACATCAATATCTTTTGCGTTACCTCTTTGTAATATAAAATCACGCACAAAACCACCAATTACATAACTCTCTAGTTGTAATTCTTCCGTGGCTTGTGTAATGTATTCAAATATTTTATTCGAAATTGCTTCTTTGTAATACTTCTCTGACATAAACTCTATTCTCGGATCACTATAATTTCTTCTCCTTCAATTTTTAATATGGTCGACGACTTTTCTGAAACTTTGTCTTGCTGCAAATTTACTATATAATCTACGCTCTCCAAAATTGCTTGTTCTACTTCAGAAAAAGACTTTGGCGTAGGATTTCCACTAACGTTTGCTGAGGTTGAAACAATTGGTTTTCCAAACTTTTCTATTAACTCTTCGCAAAAATCATTTTGAACTATACGAATTGCTAACGTATTATCTTCTTTGCTAATAATATTTGAAGCTATTCCCGTTGGATTACTGTAAATAATTGTTGTTGGTTTCTGGGCTTTCTTTAATATTTCTAAAGCTTTTTCTGGAACAGTAACGTACTTTTTAAGCATCTCTAATGAGCTCACTAAAACAATTAAACTCTTACTTTCTTCACGGTTTTTAATTTTGTAAATCTCTTTAACAGCTTCACTATTAGTTGCATCACAACCTAAACCCCAAACTGTATCTGTAGGATATAAAATAGTTTTTCCGTTTACCAAGTATTTCAGTGTTTCTTCAATCATTTTTAATAAAATTAATCCAAAAAAATCGTTTGCAAATTTACACATATCTAATGTAATTTTCCTTTCAAAATCTAAAACTGATGATTTAAAAGTTAATTTGCCCTATTCATAAAGTCTAGTTTATGAAACTCCCGAAATTACGTTATGTTTGTCATTGTAAAATGATGACAATGCATAAACATCCAATTAGTGCTGCTTTAATTACTTTTAATGAAGAAAGTAACATTGCACGTACACTAGAAAAACTAACTTGGTGTGATGAAATTGTTGTTGTTGATTCTAACAGTACTGACAAAACAGTAGACATCTGCAAATCGTTTGGAGCTAAAATATACTCTAAAGACTTTAACGGGTATGGAGAACAAAAGCGGTTTCTAGTTGAAAAATGTAATTTTGATTGGATTTTATCTATTGATGCTGATGAAGTTTTGACAGAAGAATTAATAGAAGAGATTATAATTGAATTTTCAAAAAATAACATTCCTTTTAACGCGTATTACCTAAACAGAAAACATGTTTATTTAGGAAAGGTTTTTAAATATGGTTATTTAAAAAATACTCCTGTCCTTAGACTATTCAATAAAAAATTAGCTAATTTCTCCAATAAAAAGGTCCACGAAACTGTCGAGTACAAGGGTAAAAAGGGAAGATTCAAAAATGTCTTCTATCATTACACCGCCAGTACCGTCGAACAAATAAATTATAAGAAAAATAGGTATGCAACTTTAGTTTCAGAAGAATATTTTAAGAGAAAGAAAAGAGTAAACCTATTCATCCTTATTTTTAAATATCCTTTAGCTTTTTTTAAAGAATACTTTATCCGAGGAAATATTTTAAATGGTTATGAGGGCTATGTTTGGAGTACTTATATTGCTGAATATAGCGTTCTAAAATATTTGAAACTTAGAGAAAGAAATAAAAATGCTAAATCTTAAGATTGCAAGTACGATTTTACTCTATTTTGAATTAAAGAACTATTAAACTCTTTTTCTATTTTCTTACGGCCATTTTTCCCCATTTCTAGAATTTTTTCTCTGTGGTTCGAAAACAATTCAATTTTATCACAAAAAGCATTCACGTCTTCAAACGCAACTAAAAAACCATTAGTTTCATTTTCAACAATTTGAGAATTACTACTAATTTCAAAAGCTATACAAGGCTTTTCACATAGCATTGCTTCTGCTAGAACATATCCAAAACCTTCCCATTTTGATGGTAATAAGAAAACATCGATACTACACATAAAGCTTTTAGGATTGTCGATAAAACCTAAAAACTTAATTTCACTACTCAAGTTTTCCTGCGTTACTCTATCTTTTAACTCCTTTTCAAGCTTTCCATTTCCACCAATGAGTATTTTAAAAGCAACCTCTCTCTTTTTTAATTCCTTCGCTACATCAACTAAAAAAACTTGATTCTTTTGAAAGACCATTCTCCCTAAATTACCTAATATAATTTCTGAATCTTCTCTCTCATATGAACGCTTTGATTCTAAGTCATCGAACTTTTTTATATCTATAGCATTGGGTATTACTGTAATTTTATCTTCAGGAAATAAATCTGAATTTTTAGCATTAATCGTTTTTTTGGTTGCTTCTGAATTAGCTAAAACTTCTGTTAAAACATTTTGAAAGAAATAACGATTTACAAATGAATTTTTAATAGGAATTGCACTTCCTCTTCTATAAATTATACGTTTTACACCTGCTTTTTTTGCAGCTAAACCTCCTAATTTCATGTCTTCGGAAGAATTCATAACAACAGTATTGATGTTATGCTTCTTATAAAACTGAACAACTTTATTGACTTTAGAAAAGTTTACATAACTAAAATTAGAAACTTTAATTTCCTCTGTAGGAACTCCTTTTTCCTTTAGTTTTTTACTTAATTCACTATTCGGAGAGACAATTACCAAAACCTTTACACCTCGAGAATGTAAAAAAGTAGCCATTTCAAAATGCCACTTCTCTCCTCCTCCCCAAGTTTTTGTAGAGTTAAAAAAACAAATGGTTTTAGTTTCTCTCATTTAAAATCGATCTATAAAGTTGCATGATATTATCAGCAATAACATCATCATTAAATTTCTGTACAAATGTATGACCTTTCTCAACCATATTATTGCGCAGACTTTCATCATTTAGAATATTTTCAATCTCCTTGGAAAACTCTTCTGTATTACTAGGATCTACATAACAAGAATTTGGTCCACCAGCCTCAGGAAAAACTCCACCTTTTGATGTGATTACAGGTGTTTTTGAATACAACGCTTCAATAATAGGAATCCCGAATCCTTCAAAAATACTTGGATACACAAATATATTAGCCATTTGATAAATAGTTGCCAGTTCATTTAAAGTAACACCTTCTAAAAAATGAACTCTATTATTGAGATTATTATCTTCAATATATTTTGAAACTACTTGATAGTAACCTGTTTTTCTTCCGATAACAACTAAGTGAGTTTCTAAATCTTTAATTGATTTTACGACACTTAATAGATTCTTTCTTTCCTCAATCGTTCCTACATTCAAAATAAAGTTTTCTGGAAGATTGAATCTCTTTTTTACTTCAGACTTATGTTGAATTGAAACTTCTTCCTTAAAAACAGCATGACAACCTTGATAAATAACTTCAATTTTAGAGGCTTCAACGCCTAAAAACTCGATAATATCATTTTTAGTTTGTTCACTTATCGCGATTACTTTATCTGCCTTTTCTGCAGCATATTTAAACTTATTAAAGTGAATTTTTCTATCAAAAAAAGAATATAGTTCGGGATAACGCACAAAAATTAAATCATGAATTGTAACAACAGAAGGAATACCAGACTTTTCAATTCCTCTTGGAATTTCTCCCGATAATCCATGATATAATTCAATTTGATCTTTTTTTAATTGTTTAAGAATCGGACCTTGTCTCCAAATAGAAGAGAACTTTTTCCAGAAAGCTGATTCAGGTAGTTTTTCAATAAGATTTTGAAACCCGCTTAATCTATCAATTTTCTTAGGCTTTGTATTGTAAACATAATATTCGTTATCAGAAAAATAAGCAGCTAAAATTTTAAGTAAATCTCTACTGTAATTTCCTAATCCTGTTGAATTATGAAACGCTCTTTTTCCATCAAAACCTATTTTCATGTACTAACGTTTTTCAAGACCATTTAAACACACATAATTGTCTGCTTCAAGCTTTTCTCTTAACAATTCTCTATTCTTTTCGACACCTTCATTTGAATAACTTCTCTCATGATGTAAATGGTAAACAATAGCTTTGTTTTTCATTGATTTACTTCCTATTCCGCTTCGTTTTAAACGCCACTCAATATCAGTATCTTCACCAACAGCAGCTCTTATATAATCTTCATCAAAACCATTTACTTCAACTAAATGTTTCTTTTGAATTCCCCAATTACAACCAAGCAAACCTTTATCTTTCATTGTTAAAAGTAAGCTCTTATTTCCTAAATAAACAGCTTCTTTTTTCTTTCCAGAATCTGAGAAAAAAACAGACAATCCATTTAAAGGAGCTAATGTTTTGTTTTTTTGAATATTCTCAGTAATTTTTTCACCTAACATCACTCTTCTTCCTTTTAACATTACATTTTCTTCAATATTCTCTATGTAAGCTTTTACAAAATGTTTGTGCGGAATACAATCTCCATCAATAAAAACAAGTGTCTCAGTAGTAGATGCTTTAATTGATTTATTAAGCATTTGGTTTTTTCTAAAACCATCATCAACCTCCTGATTTACGTGTAAAATTTCATATTTATAATTCTTTCTATTGGTATTTAAAAAATCAATAGTTTCTTGATTATTATCGTCTTCTGAAACAATCGCTTCAAAATCATTTGAACTCTGATTATTCAGCGCTTCTAAGATTAATTTTAAATTGTCTAATGCCTTGTAATAAGAAATAATAATTGAAATTTTCGCCATTTGAAACCAAAATAAAAGAGACCAAATATAAAACTATATTCGGTCTCTTTGGAAATATATTTAACTATGAATTTTTAAACGGCTACGTCGTACTCTCTTAATGCGTCGTTTAAAGAAGTTTTCTTATTTGTGCTTTCTTTACGTTTTCCAATAATTAAAGCACATGGTACATTGTATTCTCCTGCAGCAAATTTCTTCGTATAACTTCCTGGAATTACTACAGAACGAGCCGGAACTCTTCCTTTCATTTCAACAGGTTCATCACCTGTAACGTCAATAATTTTAGTAGATGCGGTTAATACAACATTCGCACCTAAAACTGCTTCTCTTTCTACTTTTACACCTTCAACCACAATACAACGAGAACCAATGAAAGCATTATCTTCAATAATTACTGGAGCAGCTTGTAAAGGTTCTAAAACTCCACCAATTCCTACTCCACCCGATAAGTGAACATTTTTTCCAATTTGAGCACAAGAACCTACTGTGGCCCATGTATCAACCATAGTTCCTTCATCAACATAAGCTCCAATATTTACATAACTTGGCATTAAAATAGTTCCAGCAGAAATATAAGCTCCATGTCGAGCAACAGCATTCGGTACTACTCTAATTCCTTTTTCTTTATAATTTCTCTTTAATGGAATTTTGTCATGGTATTCAAAAATTCCAGCTTCTAAAGTTTCCATTTTTTGAATTGGGAAATACAAAACAACTGCTTTCTTTACCCATTCATTCACTTGCCATCCGTCAGCTGTCGGCTCTGCTACTCGTAATTCTCCTAAATCTAATAAATCAACTACTTTTCTAATAGCAGCAATAGTTTCTTCTTCTTTTAACATTTCTCGGTTATCCCAAGCTTTTTCTATAATTGAACGAATTTCTGTCATTATTAAAATATTTTAAGCAAATATAAATCAGTCTGTAATTTTCAAAAGCGAAAATACATTTTTTAAACAGAAAACATTTCCTTGTTTAAAATGAGTATTTTTGCCAAAAATAAAATAATTTGGCACGAATACTTGCTATTGATTTTGGTTTGAAAAGAACGGGAATTGCCGTTACTGATGAATTACAGATAATTGCATCTGGATTAACTACGGTTCCTACTGAAGATTTATTTTCTTTTTTGAAAGATTATATCTCTAGAGAGAATGTTGAACTTTTCATTGTTGGAAAACCAAAGCAAATGGATAATACTGACAGTGAGAGCGAACAACTTATACTTCCTTTTCTAGAAAAACTAAAAAAAGAAATTCCTACAATTCCTTTTGAACGCGTTGATGAACGTTTCACATCTAAAATGGCTTTTCAGACTATGATTGATGGCGGATTAAAAAAGAAACAGCGAAGAAATAAAGCTTTGGTTGATGAAATTAGTGCAACGATTATTCTACAATCATATTTGTATAACAAATAATTTATAGAAATAAACGTTATTTGTACTTTTGCATGCATTAAAAAAATAATTTATTTATGATTTTACCTATTGTTGCTTACGGTGATCCAGTTCTTAGAAAGGTTGGAAAGGAAATCGATAAAGATTACCCGAACCTTAATGAATTAATCGCCAACATGAAAGAAACAATGTACAATGCTTCAGGTGTTGGTTTAGCTGCTCCTCAAATTGGAAAAGATATCCGTTTATTTGTAATTGATGCTTCTCCTTTTGCTGCTGATGATGATTTAAGTGATGAGGAACGTAAAGTTTTAGAAGGATTTAATCGTGTATTCATAAATGCAAAAATTCTTGAAGAAGAAGGTGAAGAATGGGTTTTTAATGAAGGATGTTTAAGTATTCCTGATGTGCGTGAAGATGTTTGGAGACAACCAACAATCACAATAGAATATCAAGATGAAAACTTTGAAACTAAAAAAGAAGTTTTATCTGGATTAGCAGCTCGTGTATTTCAGCACGAATATGACCACATTGAAGGAATTTTATTTACTGATAAACTTTCTTCTTTAAAGAAAAGATTAATCAAGAAAAAATTAGAAAATATTTCAAAAGGAAAGATAAAAGCAGATTATAGAATGCGCTTTCCTAAATTAAAAAGATAATTATATACATGGAATTTAGTAAAATTATAGCTGTATCTGGTAAGCCTGGATTATTTGAAATTTTATCACAAACTAAAAGTGGTGTAATCGTAAAGTCTTTATTAGATGATAAGCGAATGCCAATTACAGCAACTCATAACGTAAGCTTGTTGGAAAACATCGCTATTTTTACATATGCTGAAGATATTCCTTTAGCTAACGTATTTAAAAACATAGCTGATAAAGAAGGTGGAAAGGAAGCTATTTCGCACAAAGAAAGTGCTAATAAATTAACAGCTTACTTCTCTGAAGTTTTACCTGATTATGATGACGAAAGAGTATATACTTCAAATATTAAGAAAGTAATACAGTGGTACAACATTTTAGTAAAAGCAAATTTTGACTTCTCAACATTAGCTCAAGAAGAAGTTACTACTGACGAAGAAGAATAGTATATGTTAAACTCTCGTAAACAACAATTAGAAGCTTTTAATCGTCTTTTAGATATAATGGACGATTTACGCGAAAAATGTCCTTGGGATAAAAAGCAAACACTTGAAAGCTTAAGACATTTAACAATTGAAGAAGTTTACGAATTAGGTGACGCTATTTTAGATAACGACCTGGAAGAGTTAAAAAAAGAATTAGGCGATGTGCTTTTGCACATCGTTTTTTATGCTAAAATCGGAAGTGAAAAGAAAGCTTTTGATATAGCAGATATTGCCAATGCTATTTCTGACAAATTAATAGATAGGCACCCACATATTTATGGCGATATTACTGTTGAAAATGAGGAAGAAGTAAAACAAAACTGGGAAAAACTTAAACTAAAAGAAGGTAAAAAGTCTGTTCTAGAAGGTGTTCCTAGAAGTTTACCTGCATTAGTAAAAGCCAATAGAATTCAAGATAAAGTTGCTGGTGTTGGTTTTGATTGGGAAGAGCCTCATCAAGTTTGGGAGAAAGTTCAAGAGGAACTAAATGAATTGAACGAAGAAATTAAAAATGGAAATCAGGATGACATTGAAAAGGAATTTGGAGATGTTTTGTTTTCTATGATTAATTATGCGCGTTTTATAAAAGTAAATCCAGAAAATGCTTTAGAACGAACTAATAAGAAGTTTATAAGCAGATTCCAATATCTTGAAGAAAAAGCCAAAGAAACTGGTAAAGAATTATCAGAGATGAGTTTGGCTGAAATGGATGTTTTTTGGAATGAAGCCAAAACTTATTTTAAGTAATTAACATGAATGTACTTTTTGTTTTAGGTGGTGGTAATTTAAACACTCAAATTGCGCAAGTGGCCTTATTTCTTGGTTTAAAAGAAAAAGGAGTAAATATTTACTTAATCGGTCCGCTTAAAGATGATGTCATTGAATATATTACTTCACAAGACGAAAACGCTACGTTTTTAAACTTTTATCCAGAGAAAAAAATAGATTCCGAATACCAAGAAAAGTTTTCTAAATTAATTACAAAACACAACATTGACTTAGTTCATTTTGTTAGTGGAAAAGCGGCTCGAAGTGGATTAATTGCACTTCGTAAACTTCCTAAAGTAAAAACTGTTATCTATTTTGGTTCTGTGAGCTTGCATTGGTACGACCCTAGTTCTTACTTAACCTATTTAAACCCTAGAATCGATGCGATTATAGGAAATAGCAATTTCGTTTATAACCACGTTAAAAAACAGCTTTTTGGAAAGCACAAGAACAAGGCTATTCGCATATTCAAAGGATATAGTTCTGAGTGGTTTTCTGACGTAAATCCGTTTGATTATTCACAAATGGGAATTCCAAAAGATGCGGTAGTAGTCTGTTCTATCGGAAATCACAGAAAAGTGAAAGGAACTAAGTATTTCTTAGAGTCTTCAAACTTTTTGGACTCAAATAAAGAAATTCATTATGTATTAATTGGAGAAAATACAGATGCTCCACACTTAGATAGTATTAAAAAAAACAGTGAAATTAGTAATCGCATTCATGTTTTAGGAAAACGTAATGATGTTCCTGATTTATTGGCAGGTTGCGATATGTATGTTCAAACTTCTTTAAGTGAAGGTTTTGGACGCGCGATTAGTGAAGCAATGAGTATAGGTAAACCTGTTATCATGACAAATGCTGGTGGTTGTACTGAACTAATCGATGAAAGTTCAGGAATTGTTGTGCCTCTTAAAGATTCAAAAGCCATTGGAAAAGCTATTTCAAAATTAGCTAATGATGAAGAGCTTTGTAAACAAATGGGTAAAAATGCTAAAAACAGAATTTTAAATGTGTACAGTATTGAGCGTACGGTAAATGAAACTTTAGATTTATATAAAAAATTATTAAGTGAGTAATATTGTAATTATAACAGGAGGAAGTAAAGGAATCGGAAATGCCTTGGCAAAGAAATATAGTTCCGAAAATTATATTGTTTATTCTCTTTCTCGATCAATTACAGGAAACAAAAATCTCAAAGAAATCTCCATTAATCTCTTAAATTTTTCTTCTGCAACTCATACTTTCAGCTTACTTTTAAATAATATAATTGAACACAGCCCTACATCTATCACTTTAATTAACAACGCTGGTCGATTAGGAAATATTGGCAATTTAGAGAATATTCCAACGCATGATATTGAAAAGTCAATTCTCTTAAACACTACAATCCCTCTAGCTTTTTCGAGTATATTTATTGAAAAGTTTGCTAATTTAAATTGTAAAAAACAAATCATTTCTATATCCTCAGGAGCTGCTACTAAACCATATAACGGATGGAGCATTTATTGTAGCTCTAAGGCAGCTTTAGACATGATGACAGCAACAATTGGTCAAGAGCAAATTGAAGTTGAAAATAGTGTGCAAGCATACGGAATTCGACCTGGAGTGGTTGATACAAACATGCAATCTCAAATTCGAGAAACCTCTGTTGATGATTTCAAAAATGTGCAACGTTTTATTAACTTAAAAGAAAATAACGAGTTATATACTCCTGAATTTGTAGCTCAACGTATTTTTGATTTAGACACTCAGAATAAATTAAAAAACGGAGAAACTATTGACTTAAGGAATTTTTAAAAGCCTGTCTAAACATCTCGTTCAAACTTTAAAAATCCTTATTTGTAGGTATTCATAATCACTTCTTCCTATTATAATTTTGAAGGAAACAAAAACTTATAATTATGAATACTTTTATTATTCCTGAAATAACGGAAGACGTAAACTCAAGCGAAGCTGCTAAATCCAATGAATCAACTGAATCAATTAAAAGTGCCGAAGAAGCTTTATTTACCTATAGTGTAGATAAATCCTCAAGTAATTGGGTAGTTACTTTTAACCAATATTCGAAAGTAAGACATCACACATCAAGGCTTTATTATCCATACTCTGAATATAATTGTAGACAAGGAGATCAAAGTATCGTAGCACCAAATCAATGGTTAGAAGGATTAGTAAATGGAAGATGGTCTTTATTAAGTGATGCCGATAACAGATAATTTATGGAAGCAAAGGATTTATTACACTTAGTTAAAGAATTAGAGTTTAAAGAGGATAAACCTATTGGAAAATGTGAAATTTCGACAGCCGTAGGAAATTATTGCTTTAATCTAACTCAAGATGGATGTGCCAAAGTAGCAAGTAATGTTGGCGGAACTTATAATTGGAAAGCAAACCAAAGATGCTAAAAAAAGCCTCACAGTTGTGAGGCTTTTTTTATTAAGCTAATTTCTTAGCGTTCTTTACTTTTTGTTTAGTAAGTGCGATATCAATTACTTCACTCATTTCGGTTACATAATGGAATTTCAATCCTTTTAAGTAACTCTCTTTGATTTCATCAATATCTCTTTTGTTATCTGCACATAAAATAATCTCTTTGATATTTGCTCTTTTAGCAGCTAAGATTTTCTCCTTTATACCTCCAACTGGTAATACTTTTCCTCGCAAAGTAATTTCTCCAGTCATTGCTATTTTATTCTTAACCTTTCGCTGAGTAAATACAGATACTAAAGATGTTAACATCGTTATCCCTGCACTTGGACCATCTTTAGGAGTTGCTCCTTCAGGAACGTGAATATGTACATCGTAATTATCAATTATTTCAGGATTTATTCCAAATAACTCTGCATTCGACTTTATATACTTCATCGCAATTGTTGAAGATTCTTTCATTACAGTACCTAAATTACCTGTAATAGAAAGGTTTCCTTTTCCTTTAGATAAAATAGATTCAATAAATAAAATATCACCTCCAACACTTGTCCAAGCTAAACCTGTAACAACTCCGGCTGTATCATTATTTTCATACTTATCACGTTCTAACCTTGCTGGACCTAAAATGGTTTCAATGTCCTCATTCGTAAGTGTAATGTTGTATTCATCTTCCATTGCAATAGATTTCGCTGCAAAACGTACAACTTTAGCAACTTGTTTTTCTAAACCACGAACACCAGACTCTCTTGTATAACCTTCAACAATTTTTTCTATTTGGGCTTTTCCTAATTTTAAATGCTCATCATTTAATCCGTGCTCTTTCAATTGCTTTGGTAATAAATACTTTTTAGCTATTTCTACCTTTTCTTCAATAGTATAACCAGTTACATTAATAATCTCCATACGATCTCTTAATGCCCATGGAATTTGATTAATGTTGTTTGCAGTTGCAATGAATAAAACTTTGGACAGATCGTATCCAACCTCCAAATAATTATCATAAAACTCAGTATTTTGCTCAGGATCTAAAACTTCTAACATAGCCGAAGATGGATCACCTTGATTGCTTTGAGCTAACTTATCAATTTCGTCTAGCACAAACACAGGATTAGATGTTCCAGCCTTTTTAATATTTTGAATTAAACGACCTGGCATTGCTCCAATATATGTTTTTCTATGGCCTCGAATCTCAGCCTCATCACGTAAACCACCTAAAGACATTCTTACATATTTACGTCCTAAAGCCTCTGCTACAGATTTACCTAATGACGTTTTACCAACACCTGGAGGTCCATATAAACAGATTATAGGAGATTTCATATCTCCTCTTAATTTCAAAACAGCTAAATGCTCAATAATACGTTCTTTGACTTTTTCTAATCCGAAATGATCTCTGTCTAATATCTTTTGAGCCTTCTTTAAATCAAATTTATCCTCTGAATATTCATTCCAAGGTAACTCTAATAATAACTCCAAATAGTTACGTTGAACACCATATTCTGCCATTTGAGGATTCATTCTTCTTAACCTGTTCAGTTCCTTCTCAAATGTCTCTCCTACTTCTTTGGACCATTTCTTCTTTTTAGCCTGAGCCTTCATTTCTTCGAGCTCTTGATCATGAGAAACTCCTCCAAGTTCTTCTTGAATAGTTTTTAATTGCTGGTGTAAATAATATTCTCTCTGTTGCTTATCTAAATCAGATCTAGTTTTCGATTGAATATCATTTCTTAACTGGAGCTTTTGTAACTCTCTATCTAAATTTTTAAGCGTTAAAAGTGCTCTTTCTTTAAGATTGTCCTTTTCTAACAAAACTTGTTTCTGACCAACACTTAAATCCATGTTTGAAGAAATAAAGTTGACTAAAAACGAGTTTGATTGAATATTCTTTATAGCAAACGAAGCTTCGGAAGGTAACATCGGGTTTTCCTTAATAACATCAAGAGCTAGTTCTTTTATCGACTCAATAATTGCATCAAACTCTTTTTTATCATCAATAGTACGCTCTTCAATTGCTTCAGAAACCTTAGCCTTCATATAAGGCTCTTCCTGAATTAATTCATTAATCTCAAAACGCTTTTTTCCTTGAATAATAACGGTAGTATTTCCATCAGGCATCTTTAAAACTCTTAATATTTGAGCAACAACTCCTGTGTGATAGATATCGTCTAAAGTTGGATCTTCTACTTCACTATTTCTTTGTGCAACAACTCCTAAAGTCTTATTTCCTTTGTTAGCGTCTTTAATTAATTGAATAGACTTGTCTCTTCCAGCCGTTATTGGAATTACAACCCCAGGAAATAAAACTGTATTTCTTAAAGGTAGAATTGGCAATTCATTTGGCACATCTTCATTATTTATAATTTCTTCATCTTCTGGAGTTAATAAAGGAATTAATTCAGAATCTTCATTAATTATATCCTGTAAAGACAAGTTGTCTAAATGTATTATTTTGGATCTACTCATATCTTATTTATCTGTCAATATGACATTATATATCTTAATTAAAAATTGATTAGTAAGAAAAACAAAACACAAAATACTGATAAACAGCATTTTAATTGTTTTTATTCACTAATTCTTATTAAGTATTTCAATAGTTATGCCAACTGATTTAATTTTAAGACCATCCTGTAACATATTGGTAAACGATTCGTCTTATCTTTAATACCTAAATCAACACTATGAAAACTAAGCTTTTTTTATCTATTTTTTGCGCTTTCTTGTTAAGCAATTGTACTTCTGAAAAAAATAGTCAAGAATTTATCGAAAATGCTTCGGGACGTTACTTTTTTAATGCTGACGAAGTAATTGAAGTAATCTTTAAAGAACAAGAGTTATTTTTAAACTGGCGAAACACAGATTTAAAACCATTAAAAGTAAACGATAGCGTATTTTATGTGCGTGAACTTAATGAAAAGCTTATTTTTAATACGGAATCAAATAAAATCACTCTAGCTGAAAAAAGAGAGCATAAAGGTGAAAAGTATACATTCTTTAAGTTAAAAGCAGGACAAAAAACCCCTAGTGAATATTTAGCAGAAAATAACTATAATTTAGCTTTAGAGGGTTATAAACAAATTAAAGAAAGAGATAGTTTAAACCCTATTATTAGACAAAGAACTTTGAATAGAGCTGGTTATCGTTTTATTCGAAATAATGAATTAGAGAAAGCAGTTAATATATTTAAAATTAATACCGAATTATATCCAAATAGTTCAAATACTTTTGATAGTCTAGGTGATGCATATTTAAAGATAAAAGACACTGTAAATGCTATTGAGAGTTACAAAAAAGCTTTAAGTATCAATCCTGAAAATAGAAGTTCGAAACGAAATCTACAAAAAATTACAGAAAAGAAATAAAATGGAAGATCTTAAATATCCAATTGGTAAACCGAACATTCCCGATGAAATAACAAAAAATAACATTGAAGATTGGATTAAAACCATTGAGGATTTTCCAGAGCGATTAGAAGTTTTAGTTTCAAAATTATCCGACGAACAATTAGATACTCCTTACCGTGAAGATGGATGGACAATTCGACAAGTTGTTCATCACTGTGCTGATAGCCACCATAATTCATATACAAGATTTAAATGGGCTTTAACTGAAGACAAACCAATTATAAAGGCTTATTACGAAGGAAGATGGGCTGAACTGTTAGATGCAAAATTTGGTCCTATAGAGCTATCATTAAACACGCTAAAAGCACTTCATGCAAAATGGGTCTTTTTTCTGAAACTACTTAACCCTAAGCAATTAAATACATTTTTCATTCACCCAGAAGGTAATGAAAAAGTTACACTTAAGGAAAATATAGGAATCTATGCTTGGCATTGCAATCATCACTACGCCCATATCGAGAAATTAATAATGCGAAAAAAATGGTAATTATTTAGAATCTGGTAATAGAATAAAAATAGCGATTCCAACGAAAACTATGATTTGTAGCCATTTTAAATAAACTCCGACATTCTCATTTTTCTTTATTAAATCCGAGATCGAACCCGCTAAAATCGCTATTAAAGAAAATATGATGAAGGAAACCAAAATAAAAATACCTCCTAAAACGTAAAATTGAATAACCGTTGATATTGTTTGAGAAAATAAAAACTGAGGAAAGAATGCCAAAAAGAAAATAGTTACTTTCGGATTTAAAATGTTCATCCAAAACCCTGTTTTAAATAACTCTAACGTTGATTTCTTCTCTACATTTTCAGTTGAAAAAGCAATTTTCGCATCACTTTTATAAACCAAATAGGATAAATATAATAAATACCCAGCTCCAAATAATTTTATTATTAAAAATATATTTTCATTGGCTTTAATAGCTTCTGAAACCCCAAAAGCTACCAGAGTGGTATGAATAATACAACCCGTCATTAATCCTAAAACAGTGGCAATTCCAAACTTTTTACCATTTACAATACTTTGAGTTAATACAAAAATGTTGTCTGGTCCAGGAGATATTGCTAATGCTGCAGTTGACAAGGCAAAAGAAATTAATATTTCCAACATGTTTTAACTTCTTTTTAAAATAGCCTTGTTTATTCTTTTCACCAAAGATGGACCTTCATAGATAAAACCAGTATAAACCTGAACTAAGTCGGCACCAGCGTCAATTTTTTCTAACGCGTCTCTTTCAGAATGAATACCTCCTACTCCAATAATTGGAAAAGCTTTATTAGAATTATCTGCTAAGTATTTAATCACTTTTGTACTCTTTTCTTTAATTGGTTGTCCGCTTAAACCTCCATTTCCAATTTCTTCTAACCTATCGTCAGAAGCTTTTAATCCAGTTCTATCGACCGATGTGTTGGACGCAATTATACCATCAATTTTAGTATCAGCAACTAACTCAATAATTTCATCCAGTTGATTTGTATTTAAATCTGGTGCAATTTTTAATAATATTGGTTTTTGAGTAGATTTAGAACTATTTATTTTTTGAACCTCAGTAATTAGTTCTTTTAAGTAATCGGCATCTTCTAGTTTAGCATGGCTCGATACATTTGGACAACTTACATTCAACACAAAATAGTCTACATAAGAATGCAATTCTTCAAAACACTTTGTATAATCAGCTGTATAATTTTCAGGCTTCGTAGCTGTATTTTTACCTATATTTCCACCGATAATTACTTTTCCTTTGTTCTTCTTTAATTGAGTAATAGCCGCTGCTAATCCTTCATTATTGAATCCCATTCGATTGATAATCCCTTTGTCATCTTTCAATCTAAATAATCGTTGTTTCGGATTTCCAACTTGACCTTCTGGTGTAACGGTTCCGATTTCTATAAAACCAAACCCAAAATCGGCTAACTCGTTATATAAAACGGCGTTTTTGTCAAAACCTGCAGCCAAACCTACTGGATTCTTAAAAGTTAAACCAAGTAAATTACGCTCTAATCTTTTATCATTAACCTTATATAAACCTCTAAAAATTGAACTTACAAAAGGTATTTTAGATAAAAACTTCACCAATGAAAAAGTGAAATAATGAATCTTTTCAGGATCAAAAAGAAAAAATATTGGACGGATAATTAATTTGTACATATTAACTTATTTATTTAACCAAGCTTTGAATTCATTAGACTTTGAGAAATCTTGAAAAGTTTCTTCTACAGATGATTTTAAATCTTCCTTTCTAAGATCAAATCTTTCTACCATAACATTCAATATTTCTATAGCTTTCCCTTTTTCATTGCTTTCGATATATAATGTTAGTAGACCATCGTAACCATCAACAAAGTTAGGATAATTGCTTACTACATTTAGAAATTTATCTTTAGACATTTTATAGTCCTTTTTCATATAGTAAATATTACCACGGTAATAATCTAAGAAATCATCAATTCCTATGGATTTATCCAGTTTATCTAGAGTTGTAAGTGCATCATCAAATTGGTTTTTCATAATAAAACCATCCATAGAAATTAAATACAAACTTGGATCATTAGGAAACTCTTTCTCGTATTCATCGATATATTTTATATATAATTCTTCTGACAAATGTTGAGACCCTAATAACGAATAAATTTTAAATATTTTTTTCTTTTTCGATTTTTCATTCAAGGATTCATATAACTCCACTAATTCCTCATACTTCCCTGAATCTCGATATCTCTTCATTTTATCTATCTTCTCATAATCCTTTAAATCGTTTCGATTCAATATCCTTTTCATAAAACTTAAGTTATTCAAAGACATTTCATAAATCACTTTGAATGACTCAGATAAATATTCTCCGGTAAGATATATGTATGTATCTACAATCTTAGGCTCGTTATTGATATATTTAATCAGATGTCTATGATAATTTAAACCCTCTTCACCGAACAATCTGAACAATAAAAAATATTCATCATTTTCCGAATAAGCTCTTAGAAAAGTATACTCAGCACCCAATTCTATTTGCTTAACCAACTCTTTCCCTAAAGAAAAATTACCGCTAAATCCTTTGTAAAAACCAGAATTATACTTTTTAATCTCGCTATCCTCAGATTCAATAAAGAATCTCTCGGTTAAACCTTTTATATTATAAATATCATCTACATATTTATAATCACTATTGAACAATGTACTATCAATAGCATAACCAATTTTTTCTAGCTTCGATATTCTCTTTTCGTTTAACTTCTGTGAAAAAGCTGTTGTAAGCATGAAACCTACAATTAAAAACAATTTATTTCTCATAACTTTTCTGTATTAAAAAAGCTCCAAAAGGAGCTTTTACATTATCTTAATTCTGCACCAACATTCTTTTCGAATGTTTGCTGTAATTTTTGCATTATCTTATCTATCTGTTTATCATTAAGTGTTTTATTTTCGTCTTGTAACACGAAACTAACAGCATACGATTTTTTTCCTTCCGGTAAATTCTTACCTTGATAAACATCGAACAAATCAACTTCCTTCAGTAATTTTCTTTCTGATTGGAAAGCTAAATTATACAGCTCTTTAAATTCTACTTTCTCATCTAACAAAAGAGCTAAATCTCTTTTTACAGATGGGAACTTAGGTAAGTCACTAACTTTAATTTTCTTTTTACCTACTAATGGTAAAATTACATCCCACTTTATATCAGCAAAAATAACTTCTTGTTTAATAGAGAACTCTTTTAAAACTGAACGTTTTACAACTCCAAAATCAACTAATTTAGTTTTTCCTAAACTTAGCGCTAGTCCTTCAGAAAATACATCAGATTTTACTGGTGTCGTTTTTAGGTTTGTGAGTCCTAACCTTCCAAAAAGACTTTTAATTACACCTTTTAAGTAAAAGAAGTCCGAAAGCTTATTATCTAATCTCCAGGTATCTTTAGTTCTATTTCCTGTAACAAATAAAGTTAAATGCTTTTGTTCTTCATAACCGCTTTCGTACTTGTGATAGGTTTTACCGAACTCAAAGAACTTTAAACTATTATTCTTCCTGTTTATATTGTAAGCAATGCTCTCTAACCCACTAAATAATAATGATTGACGCATCACCTTTAAATCGCTACTTAAAGGATTTAACATTTCAACATTGAAGTTGGTGTTTAAATCTTCAGATAACTCAATATAATCCTCTTTGGTTAAAGAATTTGACATTGTTTCGTTGAATCCCATTGCCACTAACTGATTAGCAACTGTGTTTTCAACTTTTACCTGTGTATCATCATCAAATGAAATTGATGCATTTAACTTATGAGAGAACTCAATATTATTATATCCATAAACTCTTAGGATTTCTTCAATAATATCTGCTTCTCTTTGCACATCAACTCTGTAAGAAGGAATAACCAATCCTAAACCAGCTTCTGTAACACTATTAATCTTAATCTCTAAAGAAGCTAAAATTTTCTTGATAGTTTCCTTTGGAATTTCTTGACCAATTAATCTGTAAACACTATCAAAAGATAAGAAAACCTCAAAATCATCTACTTTCTCTGGAAAGAAATCTAAAATATCAGAAGAAAGTTTTCCTCCTGCATACTCTTCAATTAATAAAGCTGCGCGCTTTAAAGCGTATTTAGTTTGGTTAATGTCAATTCCTCTTTCGAAACGGAAAGAAGCATCTGTATTTAAACCATGACGTTTTGCTGTTTTTCGAATTGCAACAGGATTAAAATATGCACTTTCTAAGAAAACCGTTGTTGTGTTTTCAGTAACTCCAGATTTTAAACCTCCAAATACTCCACCAATGCACAACGGATTGTCTTCAGCATCACAAATCATAATATCTTCAGAAGATAATTCTCTTTCAACTTCATCTAATGTTACGAATTTAGTCCCTTGTTCTAAAGTTTTAACTACAACTTTATTCCCTCTGATTTTAGAAGCATCAAAAGCGTGTAAAGGTTGTCCTAATTCATGAAGAACATAGTTCGTGATATCTACCACATTATTCTTTGGAGCAATTCCAATAGCTTTTAATCTATTTTTAATCCACTCTGGAGATTCTTTTACTTCAACATCGGTAATTGTAATACCACAATATCTAGGAATTAACTCCTTATCCTCTACTTCAATATCAATCTTAAGGCGTCTTTCATCAACATGGAAATCAGAAACAGAAGGAGAAATCAATTCAAGATTCACATCTTTTTGCATTAATCCTGCTCTTAAGTCACGAGCAACACCATAATGGCTCATAGCATCTGCTCTGTTTGGAGTCAATCCGATTTCAAAAACGTGATCTGTTTCAATTTTAAACACTTCCGCACAAGGAGTCCCAGGAACTAAGTCTTCACTTAAAATCATTATTCCATCATGACTACTACCAAGACCTAGTTCGTCTTCAGCGCAAATCATTCCTTGACTTTCTTCACCTCGAATTTTACCTTTCTTGATTTTAAAACCTTCTCCTTTTTCATCATATAACATCGTTCCAATTGTTGCTACAGGAACTTTTTGTCCGGCATCAACATTTGGTGCTCCACAAACAATTTGCACAGGCTCGCCATTTCCTAGGTTTACCGTAGTAACTTTTAATTTATCTGCATTTGGGTGTTTTACACAAGTTAAAACTTCACCAACAACAACTCCATTTAAGCTTCCTTTAATGCTTTCCTTTAACTCAATACCTTCAACTTCTAAACCTAAATCAGTTAACAATTCACCTGTTTTTTCAGGAGACCAATCAAGTTGTAAAAATTGTTGTAGCCAGTTATATGATATCTTCATTTTTGTTTTTTCTCTTTTGGCTTGCAAATTTACACTTTTATCTATAAATCGCCCTAATTTTGTTTAGATATACTCTTTCTTTCTCATTTTGTTGACTTTCTTGATAAATATGTTAATAACTTCTTAATGCATAATGATTTATTAACACTATCTTAACATAGTAATATGAAATTTGGTCGGTTTTAACAAAATAAAAAATGAGAAAATTACTACCCTTACTCCTTCTACTGATAACCAGCTTATCGGTAGGAGCTCAAATTCCGTCGTACTACAACGATGTAAATTTAACCTTAAATGGTTCAGCTTTAAAAGATGAACTTGCTACAAAAGTTATCACTACGCATAACATTTTTCTAAGCTACACTCCAGGTGTCTGGGATGCTTTAAAACAAACAGATCTTGATCCAACTAACTCGACAAGAGTCGTATTAATTTATGGTTGGAATGATACTGATTCGGACATTACCAATGACAGAACCAGAGGTAGAGATCAAAACGGTGGAAACTCTGGAGATTGGAACAGAGAACACGTGTATCCAAAATCTTTAGGTAATCCTAATCTAGGAACTACAGGACCTGGAGCAGATGCGCACAGTTTACGTCCTTGTGATGGCTCAAGAAATTCTTCGAGAAGTAACAGGAAATTCGCCGCAGGTAGCGGAGCAGCTTCTTACATTACTCCAGAAGGGAATTGGTATCCTGGAGATGAATGGAAAGGAGATGTTGCAAGAATGATGATGTACATGTATTTACGCTATGGAAATCAAACTTTACCAACGAATGTTGGAGTTGGAAGTTCTGTACCTACAGATACAAATATGATTGATTTATTCTTACAATGGAACGCTGAAGATCCTGTCTCTGACCTAGAGAAACAACGTAACCCTGTTTTGGAAGTAGAACAAGGAAACAGAAATCCTTTTGTTGATAATCCAGCTTTTGCAACACAAATTTGGGGAGGACCGCAAGCTGAAGATTTATTTGGAAACACTGGAGGTGGAAGTGATACACAGGCTCCTACTACTCCATCTGGGTTGGTTTCTTCAAATGTAACACAAAGCACAGTTGATTTAGCTTGGTCTGCTTCAACAGACAATATCGCTGTAGCTGGATACAGAATCTTTAGAAACGGAACACAAATCGCAACAACTCAAAATACAAACTATACTGTGACTGCTTTAAGCTCTGGTGCAACCTATTCATTTTATGTAAGAGCTTATGATGCTGCTGGAAACACTTCAGGAAATAGTAATACTGTTTCTGTAACTACTCAATCTGGTGGAGGATCAGGAAGTGGAAACGCTGCCGATTTATTAATCTCTGAGTACGTTGAAGGTTCCTCTTATAATAAGGCTATAGAAATTGCGAACTTTACCGGAACTTCAGTTGACTTATCTTCTTACTCGTTAAGAAAAGCAACCAATGGATCAGGAAGTTTTACAAGCATATTAAACTTAAGTGGTTCATTAGCAAACGGACAAGTTTATATTGTTGCTAATAACAGTGCTTCAACAGCAATAACAAGTGTAGCTAACATTACAGAAAATAGCGTTACAACTTTTAATGGAAATGATGCTATTGGTTTATTTAAAAACGGTGTTTTAATTGATTTGGTAGGAAATCAGAGTAGCAGCGCAACATTTGCACAAGATGTTACTTTAAGAAGAAAGTCAACAATAACTGCTCCGAATAATAGCTATGTAACCTCTGAATGGGATACGTTTACAATTGATACATTTACAGATTTAGGAACACATACAATGGATACTGGAACTGCTGATACAACTGCTCCTTCTACTCCATCTGGATTAATTGCTTCGAATACTACTCAAACATCTACAGATTTAGCTTGGTCGGCATCAACTGATAATGTTGCTGTAACTGGTTATGACGTTTATCAGGGAAGCACAAAAATAGCTACTGTTACTACTACAAGTTTTACGGTAAATAACTTGACTGCTAATACAAACTATAACTTTTCAGTTAGAGCATTTGATGAAGCTGGAAATGTTTCAAATTCTAGTAATACCGTAAATGTTACAACGCTACCAGAGCCATCTACAAATGGAGATTTAATTATTTCTGAATACGTAGAAGGATCATCAAATAACAAGGCCATTGAAATTGCTAACTTATCTGGAGCAACAGTTGATTTATCTGAATATTCTTTAAGAAAAGCTACAAATGGATTAGGTAGTTTTACAAGTGTATTAAATTTAAGTGGTCAATTAGCTGATGGCGATGTTTATGTAGTTGCTAATTCAAGCGCAACTGCTGCTATTTTAAATGTAGCTGACATTACCGAAGCTAGTGTTACTACTTTCAATGGAAATGATGCAATAGGATTATTTAAAAACGGAGTTTTATTAGATTTATTAGGTGATCCGACTAGTAGCGCTAACTTTGCTCAAGATGTTACTTTACAAAGACTATCTAGTGTAACTACTCCGAATACTGTTTACACTACTTCTGAATGGAATGTATTAAGCACGGATACTTTTAATGGTTTAGGTAATCTTAATAATGGTGGTGGAACAAATCCAACTGGTCCTGTTGTATTATCTGAATCATATTTTGAATCGGGATGGGATAATTGGTCTGACGGAGGAAGCGATGTTGCTAGATATTCTGGTTCTAGGTCTTTCGAAGGTTCTTTCTCGATACGTTTAAGAGACAACTCAGGAACTGCGTCTGCTATGACTTCTGAAACTTTTGATTTAACATCTTTTGATACAGTTGAAGTTGATTTTTACTTTTATGCTTATAGTATGGAAAACGGAGAGGATTTCTGGTTAAGATATTATAATGGAAGTTCATGGCAAACAGTTCAAGTTTGGGCAAGAGGAACAGACTTTAACAATAGTACTTTCTATAACGCGACTGTTACATTAAATAAGTCAAATTATAACTTTGCTTCTAACGCTCAGTTCCGTTTCCAAGCTGACGCTTCAAATAATAGTGATTACATCTATATCGATCAAGTTACTATTACAGGAACTTCAGGAACAGCGGCTAGATCAGCAAATGCGGTTGCTAGTTCGTCTTTAACTGAATTAGATTACCTAAATACTGATGAATTTGATTCGTTTGAAGGAGACTTCAAAATGTATCCAAATCCTGTAGTTGGCAACTTTATCAATATTCAATTACAAGATAGAGATGCTGAAAATGTAACTTATACAATCACATCAATTTTAGGACAAGTAATTACCACTGGAAATATTGAAGAAAACCATATTAATGTGGATACTCTTAAAACTGGAGTTTATTTATTAGAAATAAACGATGGCGAAGAGAGAATGATACAGAAATTTATAAAGAAATAAGTTTGCTACTTCTTATAAATGAAAAACTCGGAATTAATCTTCCGAGTTTTTTTATTTCATAAAGCTATTAATATAATAGCTCTAACGTTTCAATTTATTAAAATAATGAAGTAATAATATCCTGGATTGATATTCCTTCTGCCTCTGCTTTATAGTTTTTAACTACTCTATGCGATAAAATTGGAACCGCAATAGCCTGAACATCTTCAATATCTGGTGAATATTTACCATTTACAGCAGCATGCGCTTTGGCAGCAAGTATTAAATTTTGAGAAGCTCTTGGTCCTGCTCCCCAATCAATATACTTTTTAACAAAATCAGTTGCTAAATCAGAATTAGGTCTTGTTTTACCCACTAAAGAAACGGCATACTCAACAACATTATCTGCCACAGGAATCTTTCTAATCAGTTTTTGTATCTCTATAATTTCAGCAGCATTAAATAAGGCATTTACAGACTGGTTATTTAAAGAAGTCGTACTTTTAACTACTTCAACTTCCTCTTCAAAAGTAGGATAATCTAAATTAATAGAGAACATAAAACGATCCAATTGAGCCTCTGGTAAAGGATATGTTCCTTCCTGTTCTATAGGATTTTGCGTTGCTAAAACAAAAAACGGCAAATCTAGTTTATAATGATTACCAGCAATTGTAACCGATCTTTCTTGCATTGCTTCTAATAAAGCCGCTTGAGTTTTAGGAGGCGTTCTATTAATCTCATCTGCTAAAATAATATTAGAGAAAATAGGACCTTTTATGAATTTAAACTTTCTAGTTTCATCCAAAATTTCACTTCCTAAAATATCAGAAGGCATTAAATCTGGAGTAAACTGAATTCTGTTAAAACCTAAACCTAAAGAACTAGAAATTGTATTAACTAATAATGTTTTAGCTAAACCAGGCACACCTATTAATAAGGAATGTCCTCCACAAAAAATGGATAATAAAGTAAAGTTTACAGCTTCGTTTTGCCCGATGATAACTTTACCGATTTCTTGTTGTAATTGGGCATATTTTTTAACAAGATTATCTACCGCTGCAACTTCAGACATATTTTTTAGTTTTCTTTTTTCCAGTTCGCTTTAAAACTACACTTTTTATAGTCTTCTCCAAGCTTGATATAAGTTTCTAATATTTTTTCTTTAGACCACTTTTCGATGGTTTCTTCTTTCTTTTTTACTAATGCCAATTGTTGAACCTTTACATAATCTTTTACCAAATCAGCGGTATGTGTATCGGTTCTGTTTTTCATCAAAATTAACATGTACATTTTCTTTTGAGTATTAGTCTCTTCGTAGAATACTTCTGAATACTCACCCTTTTTCAACTCGTTAACTCGCCCATACAACGCGGGATCCATTCTTGTCAATTCCCATGTTGGCTCACTGGTATATGGATTGATATACAAACCACCGTTGTTTTTTGTATTCTCATCCTCAGAATATTTTTTAACAGCTTCTTCAAAAGTCAACTTCTCATCTACCAAATCTTGTCTCACTTTTTCAAGTTTCTCTTTTGTTTTTTTCAATGTCTCATCAGTAACTTCAGGCATAATCAAAATATGAGAAACCTCTCTTGCTTTTCCTTTAATTTTATGAAGTAAAACAATATGATATCCAAAATCTGTTTTGAATGGCTCAGAAATTTGACCTTCATCAAGAGAGAATACCACTTCTTTAAATTCTTTAATAAACTGCGTTTCTTTAGTAACAGGACCTAAATATCCTCCTGATTGACCAACATTCGGCTCATCAGAATTAATAATTGCTTTTAACTTAAAACTAGCACCGTCTTCTATAATCTGTCTTCTAATTTCAGTTAATTTATCGATAACTCTTTTATTTTCCTCTTCAGTTGGTTCTGCCTTTATAACGATTTGAGCTAATTCAACTTCTGCAGGAAACTCAGGAAGTTCTTCCTTTTCTTTTAGTCCATTATAATACAATCTAACTTCTTCTGGAGTTACATCAATATCTTCGGTTACTTTAGCCTGTTCTCTTTCGATTAAAGCATTTTCTTTTTGAACACGAGATAATTCTTTTCTCAAATCTTCAATATCGTTGAAACCGTAGGCTTCTACAACTTTCTCAACAGTACCATACTCCTGAGTAAAAAACTGAATACTTCTATTCACTCTTGAGTCAATTTCAGATTTAGAAACCGTAACACTATCAACTACCGCATGGTGAGCTAAAAGTTTTTGCTGCATTAATTCTTCTAACATTTCACAATTAGAAATCTTAACTTTCCCCTCACTTCTTAATTCAACTTCTTGCTTAAATTTATCAATATCTGAATCTAAAACTATATTCTTTCCTACTACTACCGCAACCCCATCAATTTTAACTTTTTGTGCGAACAAACTCAGTGTTGAACACATCATAAAAAGTGAAAGACTAATACTCTTTAAATTCATTATTCTTAATTGCATCATTAATCAACGTTTTTTCTATATCCCTAACTAATTCTATCTTACGTTTATGTAAGATTAATTGTTTAATATTATTTTCAATATAACTTAGTGGAGCAATGTCGTTTCTTAGTAAAACATTGTTCACAGCGACCAAATATACTCCTAAACTATCTTCCTTCTTTATGAATTTTGAATTTTTTAACAATTTTTCTTTCGCTTCATATCTAAATGGTGGAATTTTTTGAAGTAATTTTTCATAGGTAATCCAAGTAGAATCTCTTAACTGATAATCTTTAAAATTAATTGTTAATGACTCTAAATCTTCTAAATCTTCTTCCTCGTTCGATTTAAACTTCTCAATCGCCTCTTCTTTATCTAAAAAATCATTTCCAAAATACACATACTTAATTTGCAATAACTCTTCATTTAGTTTAAAATTTTCCTTGTTATTTTCGTAATAATCAAGTATTGATTTTTCACTAACTATGGTATCAAGTTGTTGTTTTATTAAGCTTTGTTTGTAACCGTTTATGTATAAACTTTCTCGATAAGCTTTTACTAATTCGTCTATCTCCTGGCTATTAACTTCTGATATATTCTCTTCTGCTTTTTGAAGTAAAAGTTGTTGTTTTGCCCAAGTATTAATGTAACTTTTCGCTAAAACGATACTATCGCTTTCTGCAATTCCTTTTGGTATTACACTATTTAATTCAGATAAATATAAATTTGTTTCTCCAACGGAAGCAACAACAGGTTCTTTAGACTCTTCCTTTTTAGTAAATAAATCTAAAGATTTTATTTTTTCGCAAGAGCTTACCATTAGGATTCCTAAAAAAAGTAGAACTAGTTTCTTCACTTAATTTTATTGATTATACTGTTTTTTTAATTTCTTTAAAACTTTGTTATTAATCTTAACTTTATTTTCTTTCCTGAGAGAGCTTAACCACTTTTCTTCTAAATACTTTTGATAATCATTAATTACCTCTCCCTTTATTTTACTTAAATCTTGAGATTTATATTTTTTACTATTCTCTTTAAAATAAATAGTTAAACCTTCATCATCTTTCTGAGAAGCATCCCAAATCTTGGTCTTCATTAAATCAAAAAGTAACAATCCATCTTTATACTCCTGAAGTGTATTCTTATACTCTGGAAAAATATTTACCAAATCTTCCTTGTAGTAGTTTAACACCTCCTGATCTTCAAATTTTTTCCAAAGATTTTCTACGGTTAAATATCTTTTATTTTTTATGAAATCTAAAAACTCTTTTAAAGCTATTTCCTTTTTTTCGATTGTCAAAACACCTTCTTTTTCTTTATCTTCCGAGAATTCAGTGTTTCTATCTTTGACAACTTTGTCTAGTAAATTCGTATTGGTAACTACCTTGTATTTTTTCTTTAAATCAGAAATTAATTTTTGAAGAGATAACTTACCTCTATTACTAGTTCTAATTCTAGCTTCAAGTTCTGGTTTTAACTGTTCAAATGATTTAACTGGATAATTTTTAATCAATTTTACGATGTGCCAACCATATCTTGTTTTAAAAGGTTTGCTGTAAGTGCCTTCTTCCTTTAAATTGAAAACTTCATTTTCGAAAGCCGGAACCATTCTTCCAGAAGAAAACTTCGGTAACATTCCACCATTAACAGCTGATCCTTTGTCTTCTGAATATTTTTTTGCTAATTCTTCAAATGATGCTCCATTTTGAAGTTTCTGATAAACAGAATCTATCTTTACCTTACCAACAATACTATTATCTCTTGCTAAAATATGAGCTACTTCAAAAGCTCCTTTTGACATTCTCTTGTCTGTTACTTTTAAAATGTGATAACCAAATCTTGTTTTAAACGGTTCTGAAACATTATCTACTGCTGTTTCGTAAGCTGCTTTTTCAAAAGGATATACCATTCTAAAAGCGTTAAAATAGCCAAGGTCTCCTCCATTCATTTTTGCCGAAGGATCATCTGAATACTCTCTCGCAAGCTTACCAAAATCTTCGCCATTTTTAATTCTTAATTTAATTGAATCTAAAACCTTAATAATTTCAGTTGAATCTCTCTTAGCACTTTTTTTTGAATAAGAAATTAATATATGACTTGCACGAACTTCTTCTATTGTTCTTTCATATGCTTCTTTTACAAGTGTTTTCTTAAAGTCTTCATCTTGGAGATATGGAGTCATTAACTGATTTTTATAACTTTTAAACTCACTTTTATAAGTTCTTGAAGTGTCTAATTTCAGATTGTAAGCCTCTTGTAATTTCAATTTATAGTTTACAAATAACTCTAAATTTTTATCTATATCCTTTTCACTTTCGCTAATCTGGTCTAAATTTTTCTCATACACGCGTTTAAACTCAGACACGTAAACAGGATTATCATTTATAGTAAGTAGTACTTTGTCTTTCTGAGCAAAACTTTGAAATCCGAAAAACAATAAAACAAATGCAATAATGATTTTTTTCATAAAAATTTATAATGATATAATTCCCTCGATTTTTTCAGCTTGTTTATAGTAATCTATAATCTCAGTAGAACTGCCCATAGTAACATGAATAGAAACACTAACATATTTCCCAGTTCTTGACTTTTTAGTTTCGATTACGGCTCCTCCTTTATCAAATAAGTTTTTCACTTCTTCAACTTGGTTTCCATTAGAAGGAACGATAAATTTATACAAGTATTTTGTTGGAAACTTAGTTGTTTCCTCTAATTTGGTTTTCAATTTTATGTAAAAAGACTCTCTATCTGACATGATATCCTCTTTAAATATTTTATATATTTCTTTTAAATAAAGCCTGTCCAAAATATTTGGAGAACAAAATTACACTATTTATTACATATAACTAATGAAACTTTTATTTTTGCCCCATGCAAGAAAAAATTGTTTTTATTGGTGGTCCAGGTACAGGTAAATCTTCTGTTTTAAGATATTTAAAACGTCAAGGCTTTAAATGTATGCCTGAAATATCGCGAGAAGTTACAAAGAAGGCACAAGAGGAAGGAATAGAACAGTTATTCTTGACAGATCCTATTTTATTTAGTTACAAACTATTAGAAGGAAGAGAACAACAATACATAGATGCAGATAAGTGTAACGATCGTATTATTTTCTTCGATAGAGGAATTCCTAGTATTCATGCATACATGCGTTATTTTAATACTGAATTTCCTGATATCTTTTTGGAAAAAAGTAAGCAATATCGATATACAAAAGTTTTTCAATTTCTACCTTGGAAACAAATTTATAAATCAGATAACGAACGTTACGAGACTTTTGAGCAGTCAGAAACTATCAGTAAATTTTTAAACGAAGCATATACTGAATTAGGTTATGAAATTATTAATGTACCTTTTGATACTATTAAAAGTCGTTGTAGTTTTATTTTGAGTCACATGTAATAAATGTCAAATCCATTAAAAATACTAGAAACCTATTGGGGTTTCAGTTCTTTTAGAGCTAAACAGGAGGAGATTGTAAATAGTGTTCTGAACAAAAAAGATACTGTTGCTTTACTTCCTACAGGAGGAGGGAAATCGATTGCTTTTCAAGTTCCTGGATTATTGCTTGATGGTGTTTGTATTGTTATATCTCCATTAATTGCGTTAATTGAAGATCAAGTTAGTAATCTTAAAAACAAAGGAATTAAAGCGACTCATATTCCTTCTGGATCTTCAACTGATGACATTGTTCGTATTTTTGATAATATTAAACATGGAGGTTTTAAGTTCTTATATCTTTCTCCAGAAAGAGTTCAATCGAAATTAATACAGGAAAAGTTACGTGAACTATTGATTTCTATTTTTGTAATTGATGAAGCACATTGCATTTCTGAGTGGGGACACGATTTTAGACCTTCATACACCAAATTAAACATATTGCGCGAATTAGCTCCTAACTCACAAATTATAGCGCTTACTGCCACTGCAACAAAAAAAGTACTGAAAGATATTATTGAGGTATTAGAATTACAAGAACCAACAATTCTTCAGGAATCTTTTTTAAAAGAGAACTTATCGTATAATATCGAAGAGACGAACGATAAACTATCAAGGCTTCAATTAATTTTCAAAAAGCATAGTGCTCCCAGTATTGTTTATGTCAATTCTAGAAAAAAAACGAAAGAGTTATCCAATTATCTAAACCATATTGGATTCAAAAGTAGTTACTATCATGGTGGCCTAGGTATTTCTGAAAAAAAGGTAGCATACGAAAATTGGATGACTGAAAAGACACCAATTATGGTTGCTACAAATGCATTTGGAATGGGAATTGATAAATCGAATGTAAAAATAGTTGTTCATTATAACTTGCCTTCTTCCTTAGAAAATTACGTTCAAGAAGCTGGAAGAGCAGGAAGAAATAAAGAATTAGCATTTGCAATACTACTTACAAACCTTTCTGATATTGAAAGTTCAAAAGATATTTTTAATAGATCTCAACCCACGATTAAAGAAATTAAAGAAGTACATAAAAAACTATATCAATATTTTCAAATCTCATTGGGAGAATTTCCTCAGGAAAAGTTTGATTTGAATATTTTAGAGTTTTGTAATAGATATAGTTTTATACCTGGTAAAGTATTTATTATTATTCAAATTTTAAATAACTACGGAATCATTGAGTTGAATCAATCGAAACAAAAGGTATCAAGTATTCAATTTACAGTAAACAGCAATCAACTTTTAAACTATAAAGCTTCGCACCAAAGTCGAAAAAAGTTTATTGATATTATTTTAAGAATGTATGCTGGTCTTTTTGAAAATGAAGTAAAAATCAACGAATTTTCAATTGCAAAACAAGTTGGTATTACTTCAGAAAAGGTAATAGAACAACTTACTAAACTGGAGGATGATAATATTATAAAATATCACAGAGCAAACTCAGACAGTCAAATTGTTTTTTTACTTCCACGAGAAGATGATAAAACAATCAATAGAAATAGCAAATTAATGGCTAATTTTCTAGAGCATAAAAAGAAGAAACTAGAAAACCTAATTGAATACGTTCGAAATGATTATGTATGTCGAAATATACAATTACTAAATTATTTTGGTGAATATATTGATAAACCTTGCGAGAATTGTGATGTATGTAGAAATAACAAAAAAAATGACACTGACATTTCATCGTTAATTCTGGAAATATTAAGAACAAGGTCATTGGTAACGACTCAGCAGCTACAGGAATCGTTGCCATACTCTGAAAATGATATTTTAATACATTTGCGAAAATTAATGGCCGAAGAAAAAATAATAATTACAAACCTTAATACATACTCTTTAAAATAAATGAAAGATTTGAGAATTGTTTTCATGGGTACGCCAGATTTTGCGGTAACCATTTTAAAAAAACTAATAGAAAGTAATTATAATGTTGTTGGAGTAATTACTGCTCCAGATAAACCTGCTGGTAGAGGACGTAAGTTAAATCAGTCTGCAGTTAAGAAGTATGCATTAACGCAAAACCTACCTATTCTTCAACCTACTAATCTGAAAAATGAGGATTTCACAAATGAATTAAGAGACTTAAATGCGAATTTACAAATTGTAGTTGCGTTTAGAATGCTTCCAACAGTTGTTTGGAAAATGCCAGAGTATGGAACATTTAATCTACATGCTTCCCTCCTTCCTGAATACCGAGGAGCGGCTCCAATTAATTGGGCTATTATTAATGGTGAAACTAAAACTGGAGTTACAACCTTCTTTATAGATGATAAAATTGATACAGGTGAAATCATTTTAAAAAGTGAAATTGAAATTAAAGAAGATGAAATTGTTGGAGAACTTCATGATAAATTAATGCACTTAGGTGCTGACTTAGTAACCAAAACAGTGGACTTAATTGCCTCTGGAAATGTTGCTACAACAAAGCAGCCAGAATTGGAAGAAAAAGCTGCTCCAAAATTATTTCCTCATAACTGTAAAATAAATTGGTCTGATTCTCTCAATAATATTTATAATCATATTAGAGGATTAAATCCTTATCCTGCGGCGTGGACTACGATTAAAAATGGAAATGAAGAAATTACAGCAAAGATTTATGGAGTTGACAAAGAAATAGCTACTCACGATTTAAAAACTGGGACTATTGTTACTTCAAAAAAAGAATTAAAGGTTGCAGTAAAAGATGGTTATTTGATTGTTAAAGAAATAAAGTTGTCGGGCAAAAAATTATTAGATATTCCAAGCTTATTAAATGGTTTTACATTTGAGAAAGAAGCAATAATGCTCTAGCCCTTTAAAGACGAGGGTTTTGTGGTTTTTAGTCATTTTTTATTAGGGTTATTAACAAATTGAGGTAACTTATTAACAAATTCTTGGTTTTTTACCCCCTAAACTTGCGCAATATCCCATTAAATCTATATTTGTTGAGCATTAATGCAAAAAACATTAATTAATTTTAAAAATCTATAAATTATGAACAAGTCTGATTTAATCGACGCAATGGCTGCTGACGCAGGAATTTCAAAAGCTGCTGCAAAAGCTGCTTTAGATTCTTTAACTTCTAACGTAACTAGTGCTTTAAAGAAAGGTGATAAAGTTGCTTTAGTTGGATGGGGAACTTGGTCAGTGTCTAAGAGAGCTGCTAGAAACGGAAGAAACCCACAAACTGGTAAAGAAATCAAGATCGCTGCTAAGAATGTTGTTAAGTTTAAAGCTGGAGCTGGTTTAAGCGATTCTGTAAACTAAGAAAAATAGTTTTAGAACATAATAGAAACACTCGATTTTGCATCGGGTGTTTTTTTTGTGTAACAATTTAAAAAATGGTGTGTCTTTAGTATAAACGAAATAAAATTTAACATCATGAAATATATAATTACTTCTCTCGCTTTCTTTTTGGCAACTGTTTCTTTTTCTCAAAAAACAGTGAACGCTTCTGATATTTTAAAGGATATAAAAGATGGGAAGAAAATTAATATTAGTAATGCAACAATAGAAGGGGTTTTAGACTTAACATATATGGATGACGCATTACCTTCACTTCCAAAAAGAAGTAGATGGTGGAATAATGGTGGATCAAATACTGTAGAAAAAGATATATCTAATAGTATTTCTTTTGTAAACTGCACTTTTAAAGACGATGTGTTAGCATATATTCCACATGAAGAAAGTGGTTATACTTTTATTGCAAATTTCGAAGAATCTGTAATATTCAAGAATTGTACCTTCGAGAGAAAAGCTATGTTTAAATATTCTGATTTTGATGAAAATACTGATTTTAGTGGTACTAAGTTTTTAGAGGATAGTACTTTTAAATATGCAGAATTTGCTAGAAACATCTCTTTCGAAAATACCTTTTTTGATGAACCCGCTACTTTTAAATATGCTGAGTTTAGAAAATTTGTGAGCTTTTCTAATTCTGTATTCAAAGAAACAGCCACATTTAAATACACGAAATTTAAAAATGGAGTTTCTTTCAATAATGTGAAATTTGAAGAGGATTTAAACTTAAAGTATACTAAAGTTGACGGTGAATTTGACATCAAAAACATGGAAGTTGGTTATGATATCGATTCAAAATACACCAAAATCAATGGTAAAAGTTTTAGTAAATATTTATTGAAGAGCAAATAAATTTAAGCTGGTTAGAGGAATAAAAAAAGAAGTGCTTACTCAAGCACTTCTTTTTTTTGTTTTTTACTTCCTTCGTATAGTTCATACTTTACAAAACGACAATCTAAATCTCCATTCTTTATTGGAACTCGCTTCGATGTTCTTAATCCCACATATTTTAACGCTGAAATATCCGATGTAATTAACCAAGCTGTTGAATTTGGATAACCATGCTTTAAAGTATCACCAATACTTCTGTAAAAATCTTCAACATTAATATTCAAACGCTCACCATAAGGAGGATTGAACAAAATAGTAGTTTTACCAAAAACCTCTTTTTTTGAATTGAAAAAGTTCACATGATGTACCCCTATAAACTCTTCTAAATTAGCATTTATAATATTTTGGCGAGCTTTTTTTACTGCAGAAGGAGCCTTATCAAATCCCATTATTTTAAAATGAGAATTTCGAATTTTTTTCAAAAGAGAATCTTGAATGATAAAGTATAAATCTTCATCATAATCTTTCCAATTTTCGAAGGCAAAATGCTTACGATTAATATTTGCAGGAATATTATTCGCTATCATTGCAGCCTCTATTAAAAGTGTTCCAGAACCACACATAGGATCAATAAAATTCTCCTCTCCTCTATAACCCGACAATAATACCAAACCGGCAGCTAGAACCTCATTAATAGGTGCTATATTGGTAGCAGTTCGATATCCTCTTTTATGTAAAGAATCACCCGAACTATCTAAAGAAACTGTTAACCATTCTTTATGAATATGAATATGAATTTTAACATCAGGTTGTTTTAAATCAACATTAGGACGTTTCTTATATTTAAACATAAAATAGTCTGCAATTGCATCCTTAGATTTCAACGAAATGTAATGCGAATTAGTGGTGAAATTTCTAGAAAAAACAACAGCATCAACGGCAAAAGTTCCATCTACATCTAAAATGCGTTCCCACTTTATTCTTTGAATTGCCTCATATAAATCTTCTTCATCGAAAATTTTACTTCGTTTGATTGGTTTTAAAATTCTGATAGCTGTTCTTAGAGCAATATTCGCTTTATACATAAAGCCTTTATCTCCTCTAAAATAAACACTTCGTATACCTTCATTCACTTCTCTGGCTCCAAGTTTTTTTAACTCATCTGCTAAAACTCCTTCTAGTCCAGAAATGGTAGTTGCTACCATTTTAAAATCTTTATCCATGCCCAATAATTATGCCTACAAAAGTACACTTTACAGGCTAAAGTATAAAAGTCTAAAGACTAAAGTTTGAATTAGATTTTTAACAGGGGATAATAATCCAAAGTTTGAATGATAAAGTATTCTTAATACACCTTGTTGAATATGAAAAATACTGTAAGTTTTCATTACTTTTGCGTCCAACATATTCCTATGAAGACAAAAGATTGGTTTACTTCTTGGTTTGACACCTCATATTATCATACACTATATAAGCATAGAGATGATAATGATGCACAGCTTTTTATGCAAAATATCACCAACTATTTAAAGCTTCCAAAAGATGCTCATATAGCTGATTTACCTTGTGGTAAAGGACGACATTCGATTTATCTAAATTCATTAGGATATCGAGTAACAGGTGGAGATTTGAGTAAGAACAGTATCGAATACGCTAAACAATTTGAAAACGAAAACTTACATTTCGAAGTTTGGGATATGCGAAAATCTCTTGAGAATAAATACGATGCGGTTTTCAACTTATTCACGAGCTTTGGTTATTTTGACGACGATGAAGAAGATTTACAAGTGCTTAAAGGAATGAAAAGCGGCTTAAAAGATTCAGGAGTATTAGTACTTGATTTTTTAAACGTTCAAAAAACGAAAAACAATCTTGTTAAAAAAGAGCAGAAAGAAATAGATGGAATTACCTTTTATATTGAAAGAGAAATAAAGAATGGATTTATATTAAAACATATTTCATTTTTTGCTGACGGAAAAGAACACTCGTACACGGAAAAAGTTAAATTTTTAGATCTAGAAAAAATGAAACGCTATTTTGATAGTGTTGGTTTAACAATAATAAATACATTTGGAGATTATAATCTAAATGAATTTGACGAAGAAAAATCTAGTCGATTAATATTAATTGCTAAATGAGTTATATACTCTTAATTGGAGCTGTTTTATTAGGTGGTGCTTTTGTATTATTCAAAAAACCTAATAAATTATACACAAGGTTATTACTAGCTTTTAGTGGTGCATATTTACTATCCGTAACAGTATTACACTTACTTCCCGAAGTCTACACAAATACTCAAGACGAACATAAGCTGCACACTTTAGGAATTCTAATTTTAGTTGGAATATTAATACAATCAATTCTAGAATCTTTCTCAAAAGGAGCTGAACATGGTCATGTTCACTTACATTCAAATTCTAATACATTTCCATGGTTGTTATTTATAAGCTTGTCTGTCCATGCTTTTTCTGAAGGATTACCGATACATAATGCTAACGATAACTTATTATGGGCAATAGTTGTGCATAAAATTCCTATTGCTATTATTTTAACCACCTTCTTTTTACATTCAGAGTTTTCTAAACCTAAAACCTTCTTATTTCTTTTTATTTTCAGTTTAATGAGTCCTTTAGGTTATTTCTTAGGGGAAAACATTGTTACATTACAACAATATCGCCAAGAGATCACGGCAATCATTATCGGTGTATTTCTTCATATTTCTACAATTATACTCTTTGAAACTTCCGAAAACCACAAATTTAACTTTCAAAAGTTTACAGCTATTATTTTAGGCATCTTATTGACGGTTTTTACTTTACATTAAAATATATCCCTATATTTAAGTAGTTTAAAATACCTATTTGTAGGTAGAATTAATCTATATCAAATTTTGATATTTGAATCAACTAATTTTAAAATTATGAAAAACAAAATCAAAAACACTTTGCTAATATTAACTTCTATTTTAACGCTTTATTTTGGCTACTCTATTTTTGAAAGACCTAGTAATATAGAAGAAGATGTTTACTATAATATTAATCCTTACTTATCAGAATTTCAAGTACTACATTCTACTAAAACTTTCGGTACAAATTATGCAATATTAGGTAAATTTGATTGTAAGAATGATTCTATTAAGAAAGCTGAATTTAAAATAGCAAATTTTGGTGGTCCGGTAAACTTCTATCTGAAAAAAGTAACGTTTCATCCAGAAACTGATTTTTTTACCTTTGATATTGGGGTATCATTATTTTCAAAAGAAGACACAGCATTAACATCTAATTGTAGTTTTGTTTTTAAATCTGGTGAAGAATACGATAGTCATATCAAAATCCATACTCTTTTTTGGGTCATAGACGAAACCAATTATCTAGAAAACAAACCCTTAAGAGATAAATGGTGCTGTGGGAGAATGTGCCGATATATGTATACACCTGAGCAAACGAATTAAGATTGAGAAAACTTTTACTCATAATAATTTATTTAAATTTTGCTCCTACCAATTGTCAAAATTTTAAAAATCGTATCGATAAACTCTATAGATACGATTTAAATTTTGAGGGAAATAATATTGAATCTTTGTTTTTAAAATTACAAGCTGAATTAATCGCTAATTCCAATTTTGATAGTACTCTGAAAATAAAATTAAAGAACACTATTACCAGTAAAAAAGATTCAATTTTTCTTTATTTAATAAAAGGTGATAGTATTAAAAATGAAATTTATTTTAAAAAAGAATCGAGTGCATTTCAACAATATTTTAAGGCTTACAAAAAGGCTCTTGAAGTCAATGATTCAACATTAGTTTGTGAAAGCTTAAATAGAATCAATAAATACTGTATTACTTTTGAAAATAAAGACTATTTAAAGTATTTTAATCATTATTCTAATGAGTATTTAAAATTTGCAGATACTGACCATCAAAAAGCAAAGGCCAAGTATTTTAGACTTTCGTATATTCTACAGAAAAACTTTAAAACAACAGGAACATTACCGAAAAATATACTTTCTCAGTTTCATGAGAACATTCTTTTTTGTAAAAAAACAAATAATCAATTTATTGAAGCTGAGTTTTATAATCTAATAGGTGTTACTCATGATGTTTACTTCCAAGAACTCGATAGTTCTTTATTTTATTATAAGAAAGCAAAGAGCATTTATAATCAACACCAAAACCTACAATATTTTAAAAATAAGTTATTTGATTTACTCATAAATGAGGCTTATGTATATAGTAAAAAGGGAAAACTCAATAATTCAAATGACAAACTTCAAAAAGCATTTAATTTAGACATAAAAGAAATGCGATATTTAGGCGCTATGAGAGCTCATAAATTAGCCTCTAAAAACTATGAACTTCTCGAAAAACATGATAGTTCATTATTGTCTCTTAAAAAAAGTAATACACTTCGTGATAGCATCGAACTATTAAGGAATGCAGCAACCGTTTCTTTTAATACGGAACAACATAAAGCTCAGGAAAAAGAAAAAGAAAATTCAGAATTAAAGAACAAAAGAAAACAAGATCAAATAATTCTTCTAATTGGAGGTGTTTTCATCATTTTAGGAAGCTTAATAACCTACCTAAACCTAAAAAACTCTCGTAAAAAGCGTTTGCTAGCTGAACAACAAAAAGAACTTGAAAAACAGAAAAACCTAACACTTCTAAAAGAACAAGAAATCACAACTATAAATGCAATGGTAGAAGGACAAGAAAAAGAACGAATAAGAATTGCAGAAGATTTACATGATAATATTGGTAGTGTACTTGCTACTTTGAAATTGCATTTTGAAAATTTAAAACTTAACAGAGAGAAAAAACACTTCAACCAAGAAGAGTTATATAATAAAACTGAAAAATTAATTGATGAAACCTATTTAAAGGTCCGCAGTATTGCTCATGCAAAAAACGCTGGAGTAATCGCTAATCAAGGATTATTAGTTGCTATTAAAGTAATGGCTGAAAAGATATCATCCGCCAATCAATTAAACATTGAAATTGTAGATTATGGTTTGGATAAACGATTGGATTCTAATACAGAAATAACCATCTTTAGAATTATTCAAGAACTAATTACCAATATTATAAAACATGCGGAAGCCTCAGAAGCCACAATCAATATTTCTCATTTTGATGATAGTCTAAACATAATTATTGAAGATAACGGAAAAGGATTTAATTCTAATAACATAAATTTAAAAAATGGAATGGGATTAGCATCAATCAAGAAAAGAGTTGAGCACTTAAATGGAAGTTTTCAAATAGATTCCGTTCAAAAAAGAGGAACTTCAATTATTATTAATATTCCGGTATAATACCTAACTGTAAGTATTTGAAAAAAAACGGGATTCATTACCTTTGAGAAAAGAGCAAATAACTATGATAACAATAGCAATGGCTGAAGACCATCAAATGTTAATTGATGGTGTTAAATCTTTTTTTGAATATGATGAAACTGTAAACATTATTGGTACAGTTAATAATGGTGAAGAATTGGTAAAATTGGTTTTGTTTAAACAACCTAAATTAGTTATTACCGATATTAGAATGCCAAAAATGGACGGTATTGAAGCTACAAAGATCATAAAAACTAAGCTTCCCCATATTCGAGTATTGGCTTTAACAATGTTTGATCAACCTGACGCTATCAAACAAATGCTAGATGCCGGAGCTTCGGGCTATTTACTGAAGAACTCAGGAATAAAAATGCTCTCAAAGGCTATTACTACCGTTGCCCAAGGAGAAACTTTTTTTGATCCTAACGTTGCATTCAATTTCATGAACGATTATATAGATACTAATGTTACCATAGGAAAATCAGAAAAAGTTGTCCTATCGAATAGAGAAAAAGAAATACTGAATTTAATTGCAAACGGGCATACTTCGAAAGAAATCGCAGAAACATTATTTATTGCAAAAACCACAGTTGACACACATCGAAAAAATATGATTCGTAAACTCGATTTGAAAAATGGGAACGAATTAGTAAAATATGCAATTGATAAGAAATATCAGTTTTAAAGATTATTCCTCCTCCCTATTCACCAAATCTACAGAAAATGCGGGTAAGCAAATTGCTATATATTCGCATTCTTCTTTGAAAGGATTCGAATATTGAACTCTTACATTTTTTTCAATTTTAATTGATTGTCCAGCTTCTAAAACAATGGTATCCTCATCAACTATAAATTGCTTTTTCCCTCTAATAATATAAGTATACTCCTCAAATTCTGGAGTTTGAAAAGGTTCACTCCAACCAGAAGGAGCAATCATGTGTGCAATACTTATTTTTGAATCTTGATTTGTCGCATTTCCAAAATGCTCTTCAATTAATTTACCATCTGTAGTTGGAACAACAAACGGTGATTTTTGTATCGTGTATTTTTTCATGATAAAAATTAATATCTGTAACAAAAATAAAAAATGGAACACCAATTGTGCTATATAGATGAAATAAATTAATTATAACTAAACAACTAAAAAACGGTGTAGTTTTGCTACATTTGTCGCGTTTTTCTCAGCTAATTTTTTTGAGAAATGACAAGTTGACATTTAATATTTATCGATGGAAGAAAAAAAATATGACTTCAACTCCTTTATGGGAATGTTATTATTAGGGGGGATTTTTATATGGTGGATGAACTCTAATAAACCAAATGTTGAAGAAGAGCAATCTAAAACAACTCAAACTGAGTTAACTACTCAAATAGACTCAACGGCTACAAGTCCTACACTTACTGAAAATACTATCGCAAATGATTCTTTAAAGCAAATCGCTTTACAAAATCAATTAGGTGCTTTTGCTTATGGAGCAGCTACTAGTACTGATGGTGAAACTACAATTGAGAATGAATTAGTAAAATTAATCATCAGTAATAAAGGAGGACAAATCAAAGAGGCTTTAGTTAAAAATTATAAAACATACGACTCTTTACCTTTACACATTATTAAAGATAAAAACGCGTCTTTTAACATCAATTTTGGTACTACAGATAATAGAATTTTAAATACTAAAGATTTATTATTTAGTCCTGAATTAACTAAAAATGGAGAGAATACTATTCTTTCTATGAAGTTAAAAGTTTCTGAAACTAAATTTTTAGAGTATCGCTATGAAATTAAACCAAACGATTACAGAATTGGTTTTGCTGTAAGGTCTCAAGGTTTAAGTAATGTAATTAACAGCGGACAAGCAATTAACTTAACTTGGGATTTAAAAGCACTTCGAAAAGAAAAAAGTTTACGTACAGAGAATATGTACTCTTACTATTATTATAAAGCTGATAATGATGTTGAGTATTTACAAATGAAAGATGATGAAGTTGCTAGTGATATAGACTGGGTTGCTTATAAACAACATTTCTTCTCAGCTGTTTTATCTACAGACACTCCTTTTAATGAAGCCAAATTAAAGTCTGTTGATTATTTAGGTGAAGAACAAGATTCTGTATTTACAAAAACATATAGCTTAAGTACACCTTTAGCATTACAAAGCGGAGAACTAAATTATAACATGCAGTGGTTTTATGGACCAACAGATTATAATTTATTAAAAACATACGAAGGAACTGATTTAAAGGAAATTTCTGACTTAGGTTGGGGTATTTTCGGATTCTTAAACAGAACGGTTTTTTACCCTGTATTTAATTTGTTAAAAGGATTCATTGGAAACTACGGTCTTATCATTATTTTAATGACGATTGTAACAAGAATTATCTTGTCTCCAGTACTTTATAAATCTTATTTATCTAGTGCTAAAATGAAAGTGATTCGTCCAGAAATGGAAGAAATCAACAAAAAATATCCTGGAAACGAAAATGCAATGAAGCGTCAGCAAGAAATTATGGCGGTTCAGCGTAAAGCAGGAGTTAGTATGATGTCTGGATGTATTCCTGCGTTATTACAAATGCCAGTATTCTTTGCTTTATTTAAGTTTTTCCCTACAAATATAGACTTTAGGCAAAAAGCTTTCTTATGGGCAAATGATTTATCTTCTTATGATATTATTGCTAAATTACCTTTTAGCATCCCATTTTATGGTGATCATATCAGTTTATTCCCAATTTTGGCTTCTGTTGCTATTTTCTTCTATATGAAAATGAATCAGAGTCAACAATCGGCTATGCAAGCACCTCCGCAAGAAGGTATGCCAGATATGAGCAAGATGATGAAGTATATGATTTACTTCTCTCCTATTATGATGCTATTCTTCTTCAATAACTATGCAAGTGGATTAAGTTTATATTACTTCATTTCGAACTTGCTTACAATTACAATTATGTTTGTTATCAAAAACTATGTAATTGATGAAGCTAAGATTCATGCACAAATTGAAGAGAATAAAAAGAAGCCTGTTAAAAAGAGTAAATTCAGAGAGCGTTTAGATGCTGCTATGAAACAAGCTCAAGAACAGCAAGAAGCTCAAAAAAGAGCTGCACAGAAAAAAAAGAAATAACTTAATATAAGTTTATAATTTAACGTAAAGAGCTGCATTTGTTATGTTTAACGATGTAGCTTTTTTGTTTAACAAACTTTTAACATCGAATGGTTAAACCATTACGGAACTTTGTTGTCCAAATGTAATTAATCAATTATCATCAAAGAATGAATAAAATTACAATGCTATTGTTACTTTTTTGCACAACTCTTTATGCGCAAAAAGGATCTAATATTACTGTCTCAGGAAAAATTATTGAAGCTTCTTCAAAACAACCTTTAGAGTATGCCACATTAATAATAACTGATGTCAAAACGAAAAAAGTTACGGGAGGAGTTACCGATTTAAAAGGAAACTTTTCTGTGTCAGTACCTAAAGGACTTTATGATATGAAAGTAGAGTTTATTGGTTTTAAAACAAAACAACTTCCTCAAAAAGAACTAACTGCAGATGTTAATTTAGGTGTAATAACATTATCGGAAGACACAGAAACCTTAGAAGAAATTGAAATTGTAGCAGAAAAATCTACTGTTGAAATACGACTTGATAAAAAAATCTACAATGTTGGTAAAGACATGACCATAAAAGGAGGAAATGCGTCTGATGTTCTAGACAATGTTCCCTCTGTAAATGTAGATGCGGAAGGAGCTGTTAGTTTACGTGGAAATGAAAATGTAAGAATTCTTATTGATGGTAAACCATCTGCTTTAGTTGGTTTAAACGGAACAGATGCCCTAAGAAATTTACCTTCAGATGCTATTGAAAAAGTTGAAGTCATTACGTCGCCATCGGCAAGATATGATGCAGAAGGAACAGCAGGAATCTTAAACATAATTCTACGTAAAGGAAAAATAACTGGATTTAACGGTTCTTTGAATACAACAATTGGTAATCCTGATTTATTTCAACTTGGTGGAAATGTAAATTATAGAACTAAGAAGTTGAATATTTTCTCTAATGTAGGCTATCGCTACAGAAAAGGTCCAGGAAATTCACAGAGTTTCTTTACCAATTTTGACGATACGGGTGCCATTTCTGACTACAGAAACGAGGACAGAGTGTTTGATAGAAGAAGTAATAACTATAACGGTTCTATTGGTTTAGAATATTACTTAAATAAAAATAGTTCGATTACCGGAACTGTATTCTACAGAAAGTCTAAAGACGATGATATTGCTACAAATTTTACTGAATTCTTCGATGAAAATTTAACAAGAATAGACACACAGACAAGAATTGAAAATGAAAAAGAAGACGGAGTCGATAAACAGTACTCTTTAAATTACACAAATAATTTCGACGGTAAAGGCCAAAAATTAAATATTGATTTACAATATGGAAATAGCAATGAGGACGAACCTGCTTTAATTACAGTTGATGACGTTTTAAACGAACAGAACTCGCAAACAACAAGCACTGAAACCAAATTATTACAAATTGATTATGTTTTACCAATTGGGGAGAAAAGTCAATTTGAAATTGGACATAAATCAGATTTACAGGATTTTTCTTCAGATTTTAGAGTTCGTGATGGTAATGGAAATGTTTTACCAGAAGATCCTTCAAACGCTATTACTTTCAAACAGAATATTTATGCTTTTTATACGCAATATGGAAGCAAAATTAATAAGTTTTCATACTTATTAGGTTTACGCTCAGAGATCACTGATATTGACTTATTTGTGATTACAAGCAACCAATTTTCTGATAAAAACTATACAGAGTGGTTTCCAACTATAAACTTTGGTTACGAATTAAATGACAACGATAATTTCACTTTAGGATACGCACGAAGATTGAGAAGACCACGCTATTGGTTTTTAAATCCATTCGAAAGTAGAAGTTCTGCGACAAACGTTTTTAGAGGAAATCCTGATTTAGACCCTACTTTCACAAGTTCTTTTGACCTTGGCTACAATACAAGAATAAGTAAGTTTAATTTAGGCGCCTCTATCTATTATCAATATTCGACCGACATCATTCAACGTGTCTCAATACTAGAACAAAGAACAATTTTAGGTGTTCCTACAGATATTACCGTAAGACAACCTGTTAATTTAAACGATGAAACTAGATATGGATTTGAATTTACGACAAACTATAATCCAAGCAAAAAAGTAAGGTTAAGTGCTTCTTTCAATTATTTCAAATTTAATACCGATCCGTTTACCTATGTATACACTGCCGCAAACGGTAGTGAAGTTATTACCGAGTTAGACAAAGTAAATGAAAGTAGTTGGTTTACTCGTTTTAATGCTAGAATAACATTACCAGCTAAAATTCAATGGCAAACTCGAATTTTATACCGTGGTCCGCAATCATCTGCTCAATCAGACAGGGAAGGAATTTTTTCTACAAACTTAGCTTTTAGTAAAGATTTGTTTAAAGAAAAAGCCACACTAGTATTAAACGTGAGTGATTTATTCAATACTCGAAAAAGAGAAAGTATTACATATTTAGGTGAAAGAAATGATCCTAATTCCATTGTTGATGGAGCATTTCAATGGAGAGAACGCCAAATTTCTTTAAACTTTACATATAGATTCAATCAAAAGAAAAAAAGAGAACGTCCACAAAGAGATGATGATGGTGGTGGTGAAGGTTTCGGAGGATAGTAAAATATATTAGTTAGAATAAAATAGGCTTTCAGAAAATTGAAAGCCTATTTTATTTACTAGAGTTTTTTTAAAAACAAAAACCTTTATAGAAAAACAAAAGCCCGCAAATTGCGGGCTTCTATATTTTATATCCTTAAAACTACTTTCCTTCAGCAGCTTTTTTTGCTTCTCTCTTTAATTTTAAATTTTCCCAGATAGTTCCACCAATCCAATAAGGAACTACAAACGTTAATAAGAAAATTAACAACCAAAATCCAGTTGTAAAAATGAACATGAATAATACTAATCCTGAAAACTCTGAAAAATTTAACATCTTTTGTTTTGATAAATAATTACTGAAGGCAAAAATAGCACATATTTTCTTTATTTTCTATCATTTTATAAAATATTTCAACAATTATTTCAACTAACAATTCTGCTAGTTTTCTTAACTTTGAATCCACTTATAAATTAATATTATAATAATGGAATATAGAATTGAAAAAGACACAATGGGCGAGGTAAAAGTACCTGCCGATAAGTACTGGGGAGCACAAACTGAGCGTTCTAGAAACAACTTTAAAATTGGTCCTGCTGGAACAATGCCTTTAGAAGTTGTTTACGGATTTGCTTATTTAAAGAAAGCTGCTGCTTATACTAATTGTGAATTAGGTGTTTTAGCTGAAGAAAAACGTGATTTAATTGCACAAGTTTGTGATGAAATTTTGGCCGGAAAACACGATGATCAATTTCCGTTAGTTATTTGGCAAACTGGTTCTGGAACACAAAGTAACATGAATGTAAACGAAGTTGTTGCGAACAGAGCTCACGAAATTGCTGGTAAGAAAATTGGTGTAGGCGAAAAAACTATTCAACCAAATGATGATGTAAATAAATCACAATCATCTAACGATACATTCCCAACCGGAATGCACATCGCTGCTTACAAGAAAATAGTTGAAGTTACAATTCCTGGAGTTGAGCAATTAAGAGATACTTTACAAAAGAAATCTGAAGATTTTAAAGATGTTGTAAAAATTGGACGTACACATTTAATGGACGCTACTCCCCTAACCTTAGGTCAAGAATTCTCAGGTTATGTAGCGCAGTTAAACTTCGGTTTAAAAGCTTTGCGAAATTCATTAGCACATTTAAGTCAGTTAGCTTTAGGTGGAACAGCAGTAGGAACTGGATTAAACACTCCTGCGGGATATGATGTTTTAGTAGCTAAGTATATTGCTGAATTCACAGGTTTACCATTTATTACTGCTGAAAATAAATTTGAGGCATTAGCTGCTCACGACGCTTTAGTTGAAACTCATGCAGCTTTAAAACAATTAGCTGTTTCGTTAAACAAAATAGCTAATGATATTCGTCTAATGGCTTCTGGTCCACGTTCTGGAATTGGAGAGTTAATTATTCCAGCAAATGAACCAGGATCATCTATCATGCCAGGAAAAGTAAATCCAACACAGGCTGAAGCTATGACAATGGTTTGTGCACAAGTTATGGGTAACGATGTTGCTGTAACTGTTGGAGGAACTCAGGGTCATTACGAATTAAACGTATTCAAACCAATGATGGCTGCTAACGTTCTACAATCAGCTCAATTAATCGGAGATGCTTGTGTATCTTTCGATGTAAATTGTGCTGCTGGTATTGAGCCTAACTACGGAAGAATTACTGAATTAGTAAATAACTCTTTAATGTTAGTAACAGCGTTGAATACTAAAATTGGATACTACAAAGCCGCAGAAATTGCTAATACAGCTCACGCTAACGGAACAACATTAAAAGAAGAAGCAATTAACTTAGGTTATGTTACTTCCGAGGAATATGATGAATGGGTAAAACCAGAAGACATGACTGGAAGTTTAAAATAATTAAGTTCTTATTTAAGAAATATAAAACCACAGCATTTTGTTGTGGTTTTTTTTGAACTCAAAACTAACTGATAATAAAATCTTTAAACCGAATTAAACATTCCTATTCTTGTATTAGTCAATTATTGGCATGTTGTTTGAAATTAACCTCACAATAACTTAAAACAAAACTTATGAAACTAAGAATACTACTTTTATTAGGCTTTTGCCTCTCTTTTGCTTCCTTTGGACAAAAGAAGACTAAATACGAATCATTTAAGAAAGAACTTTCTCAAAAGAAATACACACCAGAAACAGTTTTAGACAGGGCTGTTAATTATACTACTCAAAATGATATTTATGTTTCAGAGTTAATTGACGCCTGTCGATATTTCTCTAGCGATAGAAGAAAATACAGGATTTGCGTAAATGCGTACCCAAGAGTAATTGATAAAAGAAATTTCTTTCAGGTATATGATCTTTTCAATAGCTTTTCTTTCGCTATGAAATTATATCATAATACTCAAGGAACCCAAAACGCTATATCAACAATTAATTATCCGAATGCGGATTATTATCACGGAGTTACTACAAATGTATGTAATCAACCTATGTCTGAATATCAGTTCAGTAGTATTTTAAATGGAAGAAGAAATAATTTGAATTTTAACTTAAGGGAGTTAAAAGATATTATCTCTAGAAATTGTTTAAGTACTAGCCAAATTATGAAATTGACTGAAACTTTACAGTCGATTAGAAATAGATTTGAACTATTACAATTTGCTTTTCCTTATTCATTTGATTTAGAGAATTTCTATTACACCGAACAGTTAATTGATGAGAATTATATGAAGCAAAGGTTAATCAGATTTATTGATAGAGAAATTGCACAAATTAATCAGCAAGGACCTGGTTATAATGACTGTAGACCTTTATCTCAAAACGAATATGATTATGTCTTAAAGTCTATAAAAGATGAACGATTTACTAAAGAACGTTTAAAACTGGTAAAACAGCATTTAGAGAGAAACTGTTTTTCAATTGATAGAATTAGACCTATTGTAAATGAATTTAGTTTTGATAAAGACAGATTAAATATTTTAAAAATCAGTTATCAAAACTGTCCGGATAAGGATCAATTTTATAGATTAAAAGAAACACTAACATTTTCAAGACACAAACGAGAGTTTGATCAGTTTTTGTTAGACCAACGATAAAACTTTAAATATTTGGAATTAGAAAAAACCACAACATTTCGTTGTGGTTTTTTATCTCTCAACCTAAAAAAGCAATCACCCATAACTAAAAAAAATACGTTTGGGGATTATTCCTGAGGAAAACCACTGATTAAGTTTTATTTTTAGTACTGATTAACCTAAACTTTAAACTTACTAATCAATGGAAGAATCTAATAACTACAAGTCATCTTCATGTTGGAATTGTGATGGAGATATTGAAACCATTACAAAACGTCTTAAAGAGATGTTTGTTGAAATGGGACAAAAAACACGCATTGAAAGAGGTCAAAAACCTGCAGAAAGAGCTGTTTTTAGAAAACAACACGGAATTGCCTACGGAAATTTTGTTATTAATAAAGATATAGAAGAACGCTTTAAACTGGGAATATTTGCTGGTGATTCTTATGAATGTGCCGTGCGTTTTTCGAGCGACACTACTCCTACATCACCTGATTTACATTCTACTTTAGGAGTTGGTCTGAAACTTTTTGGTGTCAATGGTGAAAATATGCTAGATGGTGGATCAAATGCTGACTTCATAATGCAAAATATCGATCGCTTTTTTGCTCGTGATGCGCAACAAATGTGCAGTTTTACAACTGCTGGTGTAATTGATAAAGATTACGATTCTTACATAGATAAACATCCAGAACTTGCTGCTATATTACAAGCAATGACTAAGGAAGAAGCGAGTGTTTTAAGTGCAAGTTATTGGGCGATACTTCCTTTTAAATTAGGAGACAACCAAATTGTAAAATATCGTTTGATTCCAGAAAACACATATAAAGGAACTCCTTTTAATGACAATGATTACTTAAAAATTGATCTTGAAAAACGTTTACTACAAGGTGATGCTACGTTCAGATTTGAAATTCAATTAAGAACGAATCCTGATAGCATGCCAATTGATGATGCACAAGTGGTTTGGAGTACCGAAGAAAGTCCATATATCTGTATAGCAAAACTTCATTTACCAAAACAAAATGTTGCTGCAATAGGTCAAGCGGAATTTGGAAGTAATTTAGCCTTCAATATTTGGAGAACACTACCACAACATGAACCATTAGGTTCTATCGCTGAAGTTAGAAAAGTTGTGTACGCCGCAAGTGCAGAGGCGCGTCATCAAGCGAATGGAGAATTATTAGAAGAACCAAAAGAGCGAAACCCTAAATTCCAAGGAAATACTGATGAAGATGATGATTGTATTGTTACTGCTGGAATTTATCCGCCAATAGGAATAATGCGAGTTGGAAATAGCCAAAAAGAATATTTCATTGGCCCTTTAACCGATGAACCAATAGCGCAAGAAGATCCTTACGCTTATAGAGATGAAGTCGGTGCATTGAAAAGACAAGCTGCACAATTCAGAATCTATGGTTTTAATGCTGCTGGTAAAGCTGTAAAAGAATTAACTGCTGAAAATGCTAAAATTACTTGGCATTGCCATTTAGCGAATCAAAAAGCTTCATGGTATCAGTTTCAATTAGCTTTAGATATTCCTGAAGCTGCCGATGCTCCGCCTTCATTCTTACGAAATATCAATATTCCTAATCGTGAATCGTTATTAATTGATGGAGGAGCAAAGTCCATTTCCGGAACTAATATTCAAGATGGTCCTTTCTTCGAAGGAGAGTTTTTATCTAAAAAAGTGTATTTAGGTGAAATGAAAACAGATGAAAAAGGTAGATTAATTATGTTAGGTGGACATGGAAAATCTGAAAATATTGACGGTGATATCGCAATTACATTTGCCAATAACGAAGGTTGGTATGATGATACTTCTGACGGACCTGTTACTGCTGAAGTAGAATACAACGGAACAAAATTAAAAGTTGATCCTGCTTGGGTTGTTTGTGCCCCGCCAGATTACGCACCAATGCAAAAATCGGTAAGAACAATGTGGGATTTAATGCGAAGTGTCGCTGTAAAATCTGGAATGTTAACAAGGCCGCAACGACCTTCTTTTACAAAAGATATATTGCCAATTTTCCAACGCATGACAGATTTACAATGGGTAAATGCTGGATTCGCCGGAGCATTTGGTTGGGGAGGACAATTCAATTACACTTCGAAAGAATGGATTAAAAAGTTGGGTAATCCTTCTCCTGCATTTTTAGAGATGAGAAGAACGATTTCTAATAATTTTAGAAGAATTGAAGTAACGGGTGCAGAAGCTCCACAATTATGGCCTTGGTTATATGGAGATGCAATTAGTATTCCTTCAATCGGTTCTGTGCGTCAACATGCTACGCTATCGGAATTACAATTGGAGTTTTTAGATCAATGGGTAAAAGGTGATTTTGACGCTGATTATATGGATACAGAGGGTTGTCCTTTTCATGAACAACAAAAAACCATTGATGATTTACCTGTTCATGAACAGCCTGATATGCTAACTAAAGCAGCTATGGATTTTTGTTTAGCGGATGCATTCCATCCGGGTTGTGAAATGACTTGGCCAATGCGTTCTTCTGGAATGTACATGGCTCCTTTTAGAGTTAAACATGCAAAGGCAACTCCGCCTGTCAATAATATTTATTACGGTCCAACAATGAGTAGTGACACATTAACTTTAGCAAAAGGTCCGATTTTAGGCGGACAAGTAGCTGGTGGAATTACGCGTTGGATGGCAATTCCGTGGCAAACGGATACAGCAAGTTGTAGAGATGGATATACAACGACATATGATCCGTATTTACCAACATTCTGGCCTGCAAGAGTTCCAAATAATATTTTAGACGAAAAACGTTACGATCAAACTTTAGATACTAATTTAGCCGAAGAAACTCGTATGGAAGCTTTCGCTGATAGAGCTGATTGGTTAAACGATCTTCCTTTGGATGGTGCTGCACCTAATTATACAAATCAGATTAATAGCATGATTAAGTATTTTGATAAACTAGCAGTAGTACAAAAACGTCCTGGAGTTCAAAACGATCCAAACTTTCCAAAAGAAATGCAAGTTGGAATCACACCTACCCCTGAACAAGAAAAAGCATTACTTAAAGCAACATTGAATGATTTATCGAGTACTTTAGATGCTGAATCATTAAATATTCAGACTAAAGATGTATTGAAATCTGCCGTTGATAAATTATCGAATAAAGATTTATTGAATGAAGAATTCTTATTAGAAGGAGCTCAAAATCAATTATTAACTTTAGTTGAAGACGAATTGACAAAAGATTTTGTTCAAACTCCAAATGTTATTCATACAATTAGTTTATTAGCTTCCAAATTACATGGAATTAACAAAACCAAGACTAAGTCTCATCAAGAAGTACCACAAAAGAAAACAGAAGTTGGTATTCCTGAAAAAATGACTCGTTTCTCTAGGTTTATTCCTAAATAGAGAGCTATTCTACTATGAACACAAATCATAATACAGAAATTTTAATTATAGGTGGCGGCATTGCAGGTTGCATTGCTGCCATTGCTTTATCGGAAACTTATAATGTTACTTTAATTGATAAACTTGAACAACCGATTGACAAAGTTGGAGAATCTTTAGCTCCTGCTACACAACGTGTTTTTAATGCTCTTGGATTATCTTTAAATGATGATCAATATGAAAACTTATCTCTAAATAATTTAGGAATGCAATCCTACTGGGGAAGTGATCAATTACAAATACTTGATCATTTGAGAAACCCAGATGGATTATCAAAAAGTGTTGACCGAAAAAAACTCGGTTTATTTCTAAGAGAAAAAGCTTTAGAAAAGGGCGTAAAAGGATTTTGGGGATTTAGATTATTCAGCAGTGATTATTCCCAAAGAAAATGGAAGGTTACTTCTAAAAAAGATGATCAAAAGAATAGAAAAACAATTACTATCTCTGCAGATTTTGTAATAGACGCTACAGGTAGAAATTCTCATTTTGCAAGAAGTTTAGGTATCAAAAGGACCCATTTTGATTCTTTAATATCTTGTTGGTTAACCCTACCAAACAAATCAAAAAATACCATGAGTACGATTCTAAGTGATGAATTTGGTTGGTGGTATTCAGCGGTTTTACCAAATAACAAACGAGTTATTTCTTACCAGACAGATTCTGATATATTTGATAAAAAAGTATTTAAAAACTTTAACTCCTTCTCGGAACTTTTAAATAATAATGAAACGATGAAAAAGTTAGTAGAGGAAAATACTGACGAAATTAACTTTCATGGTGTGGTAAGTGCTAATTCTACAAAACTACATACGGTAGTTGGTCAACAATGGTTAGCATTGGGTGATGCAGCTTTAAGTTTTGATCCTTTATCTTCCCAAGGAATGTTTAACGCTATGGCGAATGCCATGCAAGTTTCTGAATTATTGAAAAAATTTCAACTTTCGGATTTATCCGATCTTGAAAAAATGAATCAATTTTCAAAACAATATACTTCACAAGTCGAATCCGTTTGGGCACATTATTTAAAGCATAAAAACCTTTTTTACGGAGCAGAAACACGTTGGAGTGATTCTATTTTTTGGAAAAGAAGGCTTGAAAATGCTTTCGTATTGTAAAATCTACTATTTTTGTTGCCCTTTTTTCTTTAAAATAAAAACATGAATACACACGAAGAATATATGAGCGAAGCGGTAAAAGCTGCTTTGAGAGGAATGCAAAACAATGAAGGTGGTCCGTTTGGATGTATTATTGTTAAGGACGGAGAAATTGTTGGTCGCGGAAATAATAAAGTTACCTCAACAAATGATCCTACAGCACATGCAGAAGTCACTGCGATTAGAGATGCTTGTGAAAATTTAGGAACTTTTCAATTGGATGGTTGTATTGTATATACTTCTTGTGAACCTTGTCCGATGTGTTTAGGAGCGATTTATTGGGCAAGACCAGATAAAGTCTATTATGGAAGCAATCAAGTAGATGCGGCTAATATTGGATTTGATGATGAGTTTATTTATAAAGAAATTCCATTACCGTACGAAAAAAGAAGTATTCCTTTTGAACAAGTAGGAAGAGACATCGCATTAGAGCCATTTCAAAAATGGTCAGAAAAAGACGATAAAATTGAATATTAAACTTTAAAATCCTTACCTTATAAGTGAGGATTTTTTTATTCTAAAGAGAAAGAAATGATTGTATTAGAAAACAATAAGATTAAAGTCAACATTGCTTTATTTGGAGCAGAACTAACAAAACTGTATTCAAAAGAAACTGGCTTAGATTACCTTTGGAATGGTAATCCTAAATTTTGGAAACGCCACGCTCCTATTCTATTTCCTATTGTAGGTAAATTAAAGAATCATACTTATTATGTCGATGATAAAAAGTTTTATTTACCTCAACATGGTTTTGCAAGAGACAATGAATTCTCAGTCATATCTCAATCAAACAATGAAATTATTTTTGAATTATCTTTCTCTGAAAAAACGTTAGAAATCTATCCTTATCGATTTAAACTTCAAATTGGGTATCATTTAAATGAAAATATTTTGGAAATAACCTACAGAGTTATAAATTTTGATAACCATCCTTTATTCTTTTCAATTGGTGCGCATCCCGCTTTTAAATGTCCGATAACCAATGATACTTCATTTTCTGATTATTATGTAGAATTTCAACACCAAGAAAAACCTCTTCAATATTCATTGAACAAAGAAAATGGATTACGCATAGAAAAGCCTACAACAGTGGAATTACCATCCAAACTTCCTCTTGACTATACTTTATTTGAGGATGATGCTTTAATTTATAAGAATATCAAATCGAATGTAATTTCATTGCAATCACCGAAACATAATCATGGAATTAACTTTCATTCCTCAAATTGGGAATACTTTGCTTTTTGGACAAAAAAAGATGCACCGTTTATTTGTTTTGAGCCTTGGATGGGAGCAGCTGATTTAGAAACCACCAATCAAGATTTCACTACAAAAGACGGTATTATTGAATTAGATATAAATAAAGAATTTAAGCAGCACTATGCTATTGAAATATTTTAACTTCCATTAGCTAATCTTTCATAAGAATTAAAACATACTTTATTTAAAGAAATTAGGTTTCACTTCAACTTCTACTATTAAGCTTTATTTCTAGAGGTTATCTTTTTGTACCACTCCAATATTCTGTCAGTATAGTGTCTGTGTGTAATTTCTATATCTAATTCTTCAAGAATATTTTTTAATTCCTTCAATTGATTTTTATCAAGTTCCATTACTAACTCCGATTCATCAATTTTCAAATAATAGAATTTCCCATATTCCTTGCCGAATATTACTTGATTAATTGAATTTAATTCTATTACTTTTTTTGAATCCTTTAATTCAAATGCTAATTCTTTATTTGTAATAGATACCTCTCCTATTCTTAAAAACAATTTACTATTTAGAAGCATCATAATTATTCCTGAAAACCAAAAAATATGTGAAAATAAAATAATGTAGAACTCGTATTTTACAATAGTTTCTACTCCATCAAAAATTGTTAACCCAATCAATAGAGTTCCATAAAGAAAAATTAATTCCTTCCAAATTTTAAAAATTCTATGATTATAAACATAATTCGTATCAATTAAATCCGTATTCATAAATCCTTTAATTATAAATAACGCTCTTTTATAACATTTAAATGGTGTTGTTGATGACCAGCCATAACCATTCCTAAAGCTCTCACAGAAATCTTATTTCCCGAACCGGTTCCAATTTTTAATAAATCATCAGCAGTAAAACTTTTGAATAATTGAATAGTTCCTTTTCTTAATACATCCATTTCATCTAACAATTCATTATAATCTCTTTGTTGTGCTACAGAATTAACAACAAATAAATCTTGATCAAAACCAGGTAAATCTTGTTGATCATTCCTTGCAAAACTCAGTGCTCTATAACAAAAAACACGTTCAGTATCAATAATATGCTGAATGAGTTCTTTTATAGTCCATTTTCCATCAGCATAAGCAAAGTTCTCTTTCTCTATTGAAATGTTTCTAAGTGTTTTCTCGAAATCCTTTTGTGCTGCTTCTAAATTCTCAATAATCGAATTTTCTTCTGGTAATAATGAAATAAATGGTGTGTAGTACGGTACGTATTCTGTAGCTGGAATCATTTAAAAAATATTTGTTCCAACTAAATTAATCAATTTCCCAAGATTACAATTAAAATTCCTGCTATTCCAAGAAATACACACAAAGGCGAAAAGTACTTTGAATCATTCTTTGCAAATTGAGTTCCTTTTATTTTTTTAAAGAAACCGACGTATTTAAAATCACCTATTGCTCTTATAATAAATATTGAAGAAAAAATAATTACGCCAAATTCTTGTAAAAACTTTGGTAGAAAAGCTACATCATAAACTCGAGCATTATGTATATAAACCATCGCAACCATTAATAGAAAAACAGCTACTAAAAAAGTCAAAAATGGTGGCGCTTTAAACACTTTATTTTTATCCGATTTTGTTGGAATAACTCCGCCCAAAGCATAAGCACCTCCAAATGCCCAATACACATGTAAAAGTGAAAGAGCTAAAAATATAAATCCGCATGTAATCCCTAGAAAAAATACCATAATAATTCGTTTTTTAATGTAAGTTTGTCTTTACTCAAAGTTAAAAAGCATATATGACAACAATATTGATAAATATCAAGGAATTAATTCAGGTAAGAGAATCTGAGATTAAAAAGGTTTCTGGTGAAGAAATGAAACACTTACCTACGATAAAGAATGCATATTTAGCTATTGAAAAAGGTCTTATTAAAGATTTTGGAACTATGGAAAATATTCCAACATTTCATCCTAGTGCAATTATTATCGATTGTAAGGGAAAAATGGTATTTCCTTCTTGGTGCGATAGTCATACACATATTGTGTATGCCGGAAATAGAGAACAAGAATTTGTTGATAGAATTAATGGTTTAACTTATGAAGAAATTGCGAATCGTGGTGGTGGTATTTTAAATTCAGCAAAAAAACTACAAGAAACTTCGGAAGAAGAATTGTATGAACAATCGAGCAAAAGATTAAAAGAAATCATAAGTTTAGGAACTGGAGCTGTTGAAATTAAATCAGGTTATGGCTTAACAGTTGAAGCTGAACTAAAAATGCTCCGAGTAATTAGAAAGTTAAGAGAAACATTTGCGTTACCTATAAAAGCAACGTTTTTAGGAGCACATTCGTTTCCAACAGAATATAAAGAAAATAAAGAAGCCTATATTGATTTAATTATTAACGAAATGCTACCTGAAATAGCTAAAGAAAGTTTAGCTAATTTTATAGATGCATTTTGTGAAACAGGGTATTTTTCAGTTGAACAAACAGAAAGAGTGATTGATGCAGGTAAAAAATACGGACTTATTCCGAAAATTCATGTGAATCAATTTACATCAATTGGAGGTTTACAAGCTAGTGTAGCAAAAGGAGCTTTATCTGTTGATCATTTAGAAATAATGACAGAAGATGATATTGAAGCTTTAAAAGGACGTGATACAATGCCTGTAGCTTTACCTTCATGTTCTTATTTCTTAAGCATTCCTTATACTCCTGCTAGAGCAATTATAAATGCAAATTTACCATTAGCTTTAGCAACAGATTATAATCCAGGATCAACACCTTCTGGTAATATGAATTTTGTAGTTTCTACAGCTTGTATAAAAATGAAAATGACGCCAGAAGAAGCAATTAATGCAGCAACTATTAATGGAGCTTATGCAATGGGTTTATCTGATGAAGTTGGTTCCATTACTAAAGGTAAAAAAGCAAATTTCTTTATCACGAAAGAAATTCCTTCTTATGGATATTTACCATATAGTTTTGGTTCTAACGTAATTGAATCTGTATACCTTAACGGAAAACGTATCTAATTATGTTACAAACCTTTTCTCTAGAAAATATTAATGAGTTTGTTTCAACTAGAAATGGTGAAACAAAATTAGGTGAATGTGTTCAATGCATTTCTGATAATAAAAACATTGCAGATGAATTGAATAACTCAAATGCTAAGTTTGTTATCATTGGAGTTCCTGAAGATATCGGTGTTCAGATGAATTACGGTAATCCTGGTGCGCATACAGCGTTTATACCAGCTTTAAAAGCATTATTAAACACGCAACAAAATCAGTTTATTAATGGTAATGAAATTCTGATTCTAGGTTATTTAGATTTCTTAGATGATGTTGTGAATTTTAATCCTACTGATAGAGAAAAAGGTAATGAACTAGTTCAGAAAATAGATAATGAACTTTCTAAATGGATTCGAATTATTTCTTCGAGTGGAAAAACACCAATTGTTATTGGCGGAGGACACAACAATGCTTATGGAAACATTAAAGGTTTATCTGAAGCTAAAAATGATGCCATAAATGTTGTGAATCTTGATGCACATACGGATTTAAGAAAATTAGAAGAACGACATAGTGGAAATGGATTTTCCTATGCTCTAAAAAATGGTTTTCTAGATAAGTATTTTATGTTTGGTTTACATGAAAATTATACTCCTCAATATATTTTTGAATACATACATGATCATATAAATCTAGAATACAACATGTATGAAGAAATGGAAGTTTATCAAACTACCTCTTTTAAGAGTGAACTTCAACGAGCTTTAAATTTTGTTTCTGAAAAATCGTTTGGAATTGAAATAGACTTAGATTGCATTCAATATTTTCCTAGTAGTGCAATGACACCAAGTGGTTTTACACCACAACAAACAAGGCAGTTTATAAATTACTTCGGAAAGCATGAAAACGCTTCTTACTTACATATTTGTGAAGGAGCTCCGTCAGTTTCTAACGAAAAAACAGCTACAACTCAAGTCGGGAAGTTTATAAGTTACTTAATTACAGATTTTATTAAATCAAAAACTAAATCACTCTGTACTGAAAGTACAGAGGTTTATTATACTGGGGACTAAAAGT
>NZ_JBMKKT010000082.1:0-735 GCF_049239625.1 Tenacibaculum sp. MEBiC06402 | reverse complement strand
CCGCAATTAATTATACACCTTGTTGTGCTTAGTTATTTTAATTCCACATTTGTTTTAACTTATTCCAAATGCTCTTATTTTCATTTTTCTCATTCCCATTAGAGGAATTCGTTTTTTTGCTTTCATATTGAATTCCAATTATTGGAAATGCTACTTCTTTTATGTAGTCCATAATCCAATCTTGGGCATTTAAGACGTCTGTTTTCCGTTTTTTAAGCTCATTTGCAACTCTGTTAATTAAGTTTTGATTGCCCTTGTCAGAATTGCTATTGTCATAAATTATTACACAAAGTGCCTCAATCAGAATGTTCCTTTTTTGTTTCAAAATTTGATGGTTATCCAAAACCTCTAAAATCGTTTCAATATTTTTTTCTTCGGCTAACATTAAGTCTTCATCCTGTTCCATAAAAAAATAATCAGGATTATTTGCCCATTCAAGTAATAAATCAATTTCAAAATCAGGTTGAGGATGCGAAAGTGAGGTAAAGTCCTTATTTCCACATTTCGAACATTTTTGACTCCAAATTTCTTTTTCTTTTAAACCAAAAGCAGCTTCTTTTCTTGTCACTTCAATTGAATCGACATTTCCACACTTACAAGCTTTTTGATATTCGTATTTCATTTTCTAATTAAGCACAACGTATTTGTATAACTGTTGTTACGGGATTAAAGTTACATATTTTGTTTTAGAACTAGCGTTAGTAATTACCGAGTGGATTCGGACGAAGTCGAATC
>NZ_JBMKKT010000081.1:0-69623 GCF_049239625.1 Tenacibaculum sp. MEBiC06402 | reverse complement strand
AAATAGTAGTAGTTAGTTTTTATACTAAGTTTGGTTAGACAAAGAGCCTCAAGCCGATGTTTGAGGCTTCTTTTAACAAAAAGATTTTCAAATTAAGTGACTTTAAATAGATAAACGGGTCTAAATAATAGAATCAAGATTTAATTGATTCTTTGTAAAAAATAAATAATAGTAAAATAGTAGTAGTTAGTTTTTATACTAAGTTTGGTTAGACGAGGAGGCCTCAGACGAAAGTTTGAGGTTTCTTTATTTTTTTAAATAAATTATTTGTGACTTTTTCGAAAATAATGTGTCTTATATAATGTAAGAGAAAAGCAAAATTTCTTACCAGTAAAAAATAAGAAACAAAAAAGTAAAATCCTTAGATAGGAAATAATAATCCTCAAAAAAAATAAAGACTTTTAGAAGTTAATATAATTTTAAGTGTAAATAGTTTTAAATAGTAGTAGTTAGTTTTTATACTAAGTTTGGTTAGACTTTAAACCTCAAGATTTTCTTGAAGTTTTTTGTTTTAAGAAATTGTTATTTTTTAGTGTTAAAGTTTAAAATAACACAAATATGTTTTATTTATAGTAATTCTCTAGTCAGTAAATAGGATAAAGAGTTTAAATGGTTAATATTTAGTGTGATAAACGTTTAAAATAACACAATAATGTTTAAATGTCAACATTTAGGATTATTTTGTAAAATAATAAAGAAGTGTTAAAATGATAAAGAAAATGTTATATTTTAGTTAAAAATTTTTTATTAACCATTAAAAACTAAATTTAAAAATGAAAAAAATGAAATTCTCCCGAATTGCATTATTACTAGTTGGGGCTAGTTTTTTCGCATGTCAAACTGAGAACAACGAGCAGCCAACAGATGCTACACAAAGTAATGTTTCTCCTGAAGTAGTAGCTAAATTAGCTAACTATGATGTAAACACTACTAATGTAAAGAAAGTAGATTTCTTTTTACCTGACGGTTCTACAATCCCTATGATTCAAATGGAAGAAGACATTCACATGTCTGAAGACCAAGTTATGGGATTACCAAACCTTCAGGGTGTTACTGGTAAAAATTATCACACAAACAACTTAGTTGCGCAAAACACTGTAATTGATATCATCGGTTATACTGGTGGTGGAGGTTTCGGTCTTTCTTCTAAAGGTCAAACTGGATTACAATGGGCGGTAAACAACTACAATAGATTAAATTTGTCTATTAGATTTAACTTGACTTTTGGTACTAACTACCAAGATAAAGATATGGTTGTTTATGTAAATCCAAACCAAAGTGGTTCTGGTGGATCTGCTGGATTCCCAGAAGGAGGAGCGCCATTTAAGTGGGTTCAAATCTATGGTTTAGATGGATTTAGTAATAACGTAAACGAGCACGTAATCACTCACGAGATTGGACACTCAGTAGGTTTCCGTCACTCAGATTACTTCTCTAGACAAAGTTGTGGACAAAACGTAAATGAAGGTTCTGCAGGTGTTGGAGCTAATCCAATTCCAGGAACTCCTTCAGGATACGATCCAACTTCAATCATGTTAGCTTGTTTCAGTGGAAGCACTAACGGAGAGTTTAACAGTAACGACATTACAGCATTAAACTATCTATACTAAAATTTAAGATTTTTAGTATTAAAAAACCCGAGGAGCAATCCTCGGGTTTTATATTTTAGTAAAATACGGTTTGTGAATAATCCAGTATTCGCAAGCTTGAGTCGTAGAGTTTAATATTTATTTGCGGGTATTTAATGTTATTATACTCGTTTTTTAATGTTAAATCTATATTTTCCGGATAAACTGGTGTTTCTTTGTCTTTAAAGGATAATAAATATTTTCCCTCTCTATTAATTAATTGTGCCATGTCAGAGGCCAATTCATTTTTGTCTTCATCTACCAATTGAATTTCAATGTATTCAATTTTCCCAACTTCATAAATATCAATGTTTGCTTTATAAATAGAATCTGTTTTTTCTACTGTTGTATAAAATAAAGATCCATCTCTGTTTTGTGCAATTGATGAAAAGATTGTTGTGAATAAAAATAATACTATCGTAATTTTTTTCATATTTCTATTTAATTCAATAATTGTCTATAATCGGGTGCAAGTTACAAAATACTCATTTAAAACCTATTATTATTGTAGTTTCGGGCGAATAAGTTATACTTTGTTAACTACTAATTTCATGCCAAATTGAATCAAATAGTTTTAAAAAATAAAAACCCTACACGATTGTGTAGAGTTTTCGATTTAATTGGTTGACTTAATTAAGTCTTTTATAAAGGGATTATTTATTATTGAACTGCTTTTAAAGCATCAATATTACCATATCCGAAACTTGAATTTCTATTTGGATAGAACTCTCCAGCTCTTTTCATTTTATCTAAAACTTGCGAACGAGACCATCCTGGATTTCTAGCCCAAACTAATGCAGCAATACCAGCAGTAGTTGCAGTTGCAACAGAAGATCCTCCTACGTAATTTGAAGCTCCATTGTAATAACTTAAAACAGGTACAAAATTTCCTGAATTACGCTCCATTTCAATCGTGAAATCAATTTTTGAACCAGAATGACAATTACCACATCTTGAGTATCTTCCTTCTTTTAAACCTGTAACAGCTACTGTTTCATTCATGTTTGCTGGGAAAATTACACCATACCAGTTTGTTAATCCTGTTGAAGTACCACCAGCAGCGATAATTAATTTTCCTCTGTTATATGCATATCTAATTGCATCCGCAACTCTAGAGCTACTGAAAGGAGAGCCAATCGACATTGAAACAATTTTTATATCACTTCTGTTTCCGATAGCTGTTAATGCCTCAGCAACACCTCTTTTTTCGTGGTAGTCATCAATTAAAACATTTTGAACAGAACGATAAGAAACCAAGTTTGCGTTGTAAGCTACACCTACAGGTAAATTGTTGTTATTTCTAGGTGCAGTAGCTACAGAGGCCATACTTGTTCCGTGTCCACATTTGTCGTTTACTCCGTCGTAATTGTTAGACCAAGCCCACCAAGAGTCAACATAAGTACCATATTTTTGAACAGTTCTACCTGAAGAATAACCATCATTAAATTCTTGGTTCATTAATCTTTGATTTGGAGATAAACCCGAATCAATTACAGCTACAGTAATTCCTCTACCAGTACTATAGTTCCATGCAGCAGGAATATTGTGAATATCAAAATTCCAAGGGACTCTAGCTCCAGGAGCTATCGTGCGATAATCAGAAGAAGAAAGTGTTCTTGAGCTAAAACCACATCCAAATCCTTCTCCAGATTTAGTGATGCCATCATTGCTCTCCAATTTATAAGATGCTGGCTCTAAATAACGAACTCTTTCATCTTTTAGTAAAGCTTCAATGGTTTCTTTATTATCAACTTTAATATCAATAATATTTAATGTTTGATCAACGTATAGTTCTTCTTTGCTTTTTGAAGATTCAGTTGTTTTTTCAAATTTTCTTACAAGTTGAATTAAATCATTTTGGATAGTTTCGGATAATGCATTCTTTTGAAATTCATCAGCTGAGTTTCCATAACCAATAGTTAACATATTGTCGCCATGTTTAACGGCACTCCAAATAGTATGAGCATCGGTTTCCATCCAGAAGAAATCTCCTTGAGTATCAATAGACTCTTGAATTTTAGTGTTGATTTGTTCTTTTGAAAATAGTTCAGTTTGTTGTTCAACGTTTTGTTGAGGAATTTCTTCGTTTTTTGAACAAGAGACAATAGCCGTAGCAACAGCTAGGCTGAGTATTAGTTTTTTCATTTTTTGAAGGGTTTTTAAGTTTTGTGATAGCGAATATATTAAAAAATGAATAAAAAAACAGATAAATAAATAATTTTATACGTTATTAATTATCAAAATGACAATATTTATACTAAAAATCCTTAATAAAATTGGTTTAATGTGTTAAATCTATTGATCTTGTAATTATTTTGTGTTGGTATGCAAAAAACCACATCTTTTTTTAAAGATGTGGTTTTTTTAAGGGTTAAAAATTTAAATATTATGAAAAACGGTTTATTCTATAACAACTCTTGTAGGAGTGTCTTTTCCGTTTATAATTGATGCCGTACCTACAGCCACTGCTTTGATTGTTTCGGTTAAAACATTTACGTCTAGCGTTTCTGCTTCATCTGTTACTTTATGATAATCTGGGTCAATATCAATTGGCGTTGTTGAAAACGTATGGGATGGAACTCCTAAGCGAGCTAATGAAGCATTATCTGATCTGAAAAACAAGTTATATTTTGGATATGGATCTGGGAACAATTTATATCCAGTACCCTCAAGATTTTTTTGAATGATTTTTCCGAAGTTAGATCTTTCAAAACCAGTTAACCAAGCTGTTTTTGGTCCTGTTTTTGGTTCCTTTCCGATAAGTTCTAAATTGATTCCTGCTACAAATTTAGAAGCGTCAATTCCCTTTCCAAAATATTTAGAACCTATAAGTCCCATTTCTTCTGCTGTAAAACATACAAATACAATACTTCTTTCGTTATTTCCTTTTTTCTTGTAATATTCAGCAAGTGCGATTACGCCTGTAACTCCTGATGCATCATCATTTGCTCCATTATAAATTCTATCACCATCACCATCTTTTTTCATTTCAAGGTGGTCATAATGCGCGGATACAATAACATATTCATCTTTCTTACTTTTTCCTTCTAGAACTCCTATTACATTGAACATTTTAATTCCATTTTGTTCGAAATTTTGTCGATATGAAGTTAGATTGTCATAATAGGTTAATCCAATTTTTTTGAATTCATTCTCAATATACCGAGCAGCTTTTTCAATTCCTGGTGTTCCTGTAGCTCTTCCTTGCATTTCATCTGAAGCTAAGGTGTACAGGTGTTTTTTTATTGTGGCTGGATTGAATGTAATTTCTTCCGTCGTTTCTTTTTGTTTTTTAGACTCCTGAGCATTTGCTTTTGTATATTCTTTGCAAGAGGCAAAAATCATTAGTGTCGCTATAAATATGCTTATTTTTTTCATTTGTGAACCGTTTAAATTTTAGACTGAGATAATATAATTTTGTAGTTTTGTGTAAAAATTTTACCGATGAATTTATCAAATATTCCGAATATAAAACACACAAATTCGAATAACTTTTTTTTATTAGCTGGACCATGCGCTATTGAAGGAGAAGAAATGGCTTTGCGAATTGCAGAAAAGGTACTTCAAATTACCGATAAATTGGAAATTCCTTTTGTGTTTAAGGGAAGTTTTAAAAAAGCAAATAGAAGTAGAATTGATAGTTTTACGGGAATAGGAGATGAGAAAGCATTAAAGATATTAAAGAAGGTATCAGAAACGTTCAATGTTCCTACTATAACTGATATTCACGAGGTAGATGACGCATCAAAAGCTGCGGAGTATGTAGATGTGTTACAAATTCCAGCATTTTTAGTTCGTCAAACGGATTTAGTAGTGGCAGCAGCTAAAACTGGGAAAGTGGTAAATTTAAAGAAAGGACAGTTTATGAGTCCGGAAGCTATGCAGCATGCTGTAAAGAAGGTGAAGGATTCTGGTAATGATAATGTATGGATTACTGATAGAGGTACGATGTTTGGATATCAAGATATGATTGTTGACTTTAGAGGTATACCAACCATGAGAAAGTATGCTCCGACTGTTTTAGATGTTACACATTCTTTGCAACAGCCAAATCAGAGTTCTGGGGTAACAGGAGGAAGACCTGATATGATCGAGACTATTGCAAGAGCTGGTGTTGTAAATAATATTGACGGGCTATTTATGGAAACTCATTTTGATCCAGCTAATGCTAAATCTGACGGTGCAAATATGCTTCATTTGGATTATTTAGAAAAATTATTAACTAATCTCGTAGCCATCCGTAAAGTTGTTAACGGATTATAATGGTTTTTGACTTCTCAATTACTTCCACCAAAGAATTATCCGAGTTAACTAGAGCTAAAAAAATTACTAAATGGTTGGAATTAGTAAAATATGTAAAGTCTTTGCCTTATGGCAGAAATACTAATAGAACCGATTTATCTTTAGTTTTGAAAGAAGGTAAGGGGAGCTGTAGTTCTAAGCATGCATTTTTAAAAGCGCTAGCCATAGAGAATGATCAAGTAGAGATAGATTTAGTTTTGGCTATATACAAAATGAATGCAGAGAACACCAATGTAGGAATGATATTGGAAAAATATAAAGTAGATTACATTCCTGAAGCGCATTGTTATTTAAAAGTTTGTGGTAAAGGTTTAGATGCTACTTCCACTAAATCAAGCTTTGAAAAAATCGAAAAAGATATACTCTGCGAAATGTCTATTTTACCAGAACAGGTTGCAAATTATAAAGTTAATTATCACCAGGATTACATAAAAGAATGGATTCAAGAGAAAAAAGTTGACTTCTCGTTCGATGAAGTCTGGAAAATTAGAGAAGAGTGCATCGCATACCTTTCATGTTAAAATCATCAGATATTTATTTTTCTGGAAAGTGAGATGCTTTATTTGAAAAAATTCATCCGTCTATACTTTTACATCTTCTCATCGATAAAAAAATGTCTTGTCAATTTAGTTGAATAAATTCCCATCTGATTAGTTACATAATAACTATGATTTTTGGAGAAGTACCGTATTGGGGATATTATATATATTGGTGCTTCTCCTTTTTTATTTAAAGCGTATAAATACAGGTTCGTTAAAATAATAACTTGGTGTGTAAATAGGTTTATTTTCCGCAAATTGATACCAAGGGGAAATTTCAAGATTTTCGAAATTCTTTAGTAAACAAACATTTTGAGCAGGAGTGTTTCCTTGTGCTAATAAGTACATTTTTTCTCCACTTTCATTTATTATTTCATCAACAATAATTTCAATATGACCAGGAAAACCAGGTTGTACTAACATGTCTCCGATTTTTAAATTCTTTATACTAACTTTCGGTAATTCGGCGTGGAGAGAAGCAGTACCAGCATACATAAAGATGAGGTTTAAGTATTTGTAAAAATTTTTCCTTGAAAAATTAGGAGTCGCAGTCTTCTGAAATTTTACTTTATTGCCATTTATTTTTGGTCTGAAGCCCTCGGCATATTGTTTCCAAGAGCAATAATGACCTGAAGTAAATTTAAATCCAATCTTTTGTTGTAAATTTTTACTCCACAAAAATTCAGATCTAATCCTCATTAAAGCATCTGCGCATTGTTGTAAACCGTTTTTTGGAACTGGGACTTCCAAAACAGCATCATGCCAATGTTGCGCAAAATACTCTGATCCATCGAAATTAATAATTGGCGAGCCGTGTTTTTTAAGCTTATAATTTCTTAGATATTCTTGAAAAGAACCTTTTGGGTATTGAACTCGTTTGAACCCTTTAGGAACTTTAACTCTTGTAGAAATCGAATCTCCAGAGAAATTTATATGATTTGGTTTTGAGATAGTGTTTTTAACAATGCCTTTTAAATGGTTCGTAATTTGTTTTCCTTTTGAGTTCATTCTAACTAAAAAAATAGCTAGAGCACTAAGACAGATAAAGATTAGAATTTTTTTCATAGCTTGAATACATATTATATTTATAACATCAGAATAGGTTGTTTTAGTATAAGCATTTATTTCGAAGGCATGATTTTTGATTCAAATGAATCGTTTAAAACATAAATATGAGAATTTTATTTGTAGCACTTTTTATTTCTATTACAGGATTTTCCCAGGACTTTTCTGCGATTAATTTAAAAATCAAGGAATACCCAAAGTTACTATCAGCGGAGGAGCTGGCTAATTACATTAGAGAGGATTTTTCAAGTAAAGAAAGTAAAGTGAAAGCACTTTATAGTTGGTTGACGGAGAATATTCGCTATGATTTGGAAGAGTTTTACAACCCGAATCGGGTAACTAAAATGACTTTTAGATATCAAACTTTAGAAGAAAGAGATAGGAAATTAAGAGCATTGCATGATGAAATTGTGGATGAAACACTTTCGTCAAGAAAAGCTGTTTGCGAAGGATATGCAAGGACATTTGCAAAGGTATGTACTTTATTAAATATAGAGAATGAAGTGATAGAAGGTTATGTGAGAAGTTCTTCTAATCGGATAGGGAAACCATTACAAAGTCCAAATCACTCTTGGAATGCTGTAAAATTGAATGGTAATTGGATCTATATTGACGCCACTTGGGGTGCCGGATCGGAATATAATGGACGTTGGATTCGTAAGTTTAATCCTTATTATTATAACATTCCTAAAGATAAATATTTTAAAACTCATTTACCTGAGAAATCTATTTGGAAATTAAGAGTTGGAAGAATTGAGAAAGAAGAGTATTACAATCAGCCAATTTATAGTCACGAGTTTTTGAAATCTAATGTGGAATTATCATCTCCGAGTTCTGGTATTTTGAATAGGAAGAGTGATGGAAGTGTTTTAATGGAATTGCAAAATGCAACGGATAAAGAAATTCTCGTGGGCTTTTTAGGGTCAACGAGAGCTGTGAAACCAAAAACAACAAATAAAGGTGAAAAGACAATTGTTTCAATAGTTCCTCCTCCTGGAGCGAAAGCTTTATTTTTATTAATAAATAGGGAAGTGGCTCTTGAGTTTTTAATACAATAAAAAAAATCCTCTTGAATGTTCAAGAGGATTTTTGTTTGTTATTTTTTAGATAAAAAGTCTTCTTTACTTAAAATTTTTGTTGGCTTTTTACCTTGTTTTACTTTTAGTTTTTCAAATTTGGAAATTACCTTCTTCTGAATCTTTTCAAAATCTTCTTGAGCTTTTGTCAACCGAGCTTTTAATACACCTTGATTTTCTAATTGTGCTAATGATGGCTTTTCAAATTGATTTGCAACTTCAGAATACAAATCAGAAAGCTTCTCACGAAGTTCAGGTTCAGCTTCACCAACATAATTGTCACCGGTAGTAACCACTAATGTTTCTTTTAACGGTTGTAACGCTTCAATTACTTTGGTTGCTGCTTTTTTAAACTTTTTATCATCTTTTAGGCGATTTGCTGATTTTAAATAGGCATCAACTTTATGTACTAAATATGCTAAATTTTCCATGTCATTGTACAATTCCATGGTAGTTTTTCTGTGAGCTATTCTATCATTATCACTTATTTGAGATTTAGGATCATTTTGAACTACAATAGTATTTGTATATTCTTTTTTTCCTTTTTTAAGAATAACTTTATAAGTTCCAGCAGGGACTCTAGGAGCTGTGAATCCACCTGAAGTAAAGTTTTTACCCGCTGCAACTTTTGGGTTTCTCTGTCTGAAATTCCAAGTAACAATATTAATTCCTTTTGATTTTCCTGGAACCAAGGTAGTGACAACTTTATCATTTTCATCTTTAATAGTCAAAGTCATTTTACCAAACGTATGACGCTTTTTTAAATAATAAATAATCTTAGCAGCAGAACTTGGATTGCTTCCAACAAATTGCAGTTCTGTACTTCCTCCACCAAAACCACCTTGTTCTTTAATAATACCAGGTTTAGAATTGAAGAAATGAACATTCTTTGATAACATTCCTTGATTTACTTCACGTAACGGAGAAATATCATCAATTATAATTACACCACGTCCGTGGGTACCTAAGACTAAATCGTTTGTTTGTTTTTGTAAATCGATAAAGTGAACTGCAGTTGCTGGCATTTTGTTTGTAAATCTTGACCAGTTTTTCCCACCATCAATAGTAATGAATAAACCAAATTCAGTACCTAAGAATAGTAAATCTTCATTCACATAATCTTCCTGAATGTTTCTTGCGAAACCAATAATATCATCAGTAACTATTGATTTCCAAGTTTTACCAAAGTCAGTAGTTTTGTATACATACGTATTCATATCTCCTGAAGTATGTCCGTCAAAAACAGCATAAGCTGTCCCTTTATTATGAGAACTAGCTTCAATATGATACACCCAAGTATTTTTAGGTAAACCAGAAATATTAGTAACTGTATTCTCCCAAGATTTTCCTCCGTTTTGAGTTACTTGAACATTTCCATCATCTGTTCCAACCCAAATTACGTTTTCATCTAGAGGAGACTCTGCAATTGTGAAAATTGTAGTATGTGTTTCAGCACCAGATTTGTCCACAGAAATACCTCCTGATTCTTTATCTTGTTTAGCTGGATCATTCGTTGTTAAGTCTGGAGAAATTTTCTTCCAGTTATCTCCCATGTCTTCACTCACATGTAAAAATTGACTTCCCATGTAAAAACGATCTGGTTGATGTGTACTTACCGCCATTGGAGCATTCCAGTTAAAACGTAAATCTGCTTCACCTTTAATAGGTAATGGCTGAATAGTTTTATTATAATTTTTATCAACATCGTATCTCCAAACTTGTTGTGCGCCTTGCATTTCAGAATAGATAATGTTTTTAGTTGGGTGTTTTAATACTCTAAATCCATCACCAACTCCAACACGTTTCCAATCTCTTGCTTCAATTCCTCCAGGAGAAGAAGAAGGACCGTACCAAGAACCGTTGTCCTGCAATCCTCCGTAAATATTATAAGGCTCTTGATTATCAACACTAATATGATAAAATTGAGAAAGCGGAAGATTATCGACCATATCCATAGTTGCTCCACCGTCCCAACTTCTATAAACACCACCATCTGTTCCTACAAACATGGCATCTGGGTTTTTAATATCAAATATAATATCGTGGATATCGGCATGCATCTCTCCTAGGTTCTTAAACGTTTTTCCTCCGTCTCTTGAGATAGAACCGAACAATCCTCCTTTAGCTAAAATATCCGGATTTGTTGGGTGAACAACTAATCTAGAAAAATAGAAAGGACGAACCACTAAACCGAAATCACTGTTTAATAATTTCCAGTTTTTTCCAGCATCATCAGAACGATATAAACCTTTATTTTCTTTGCTTTCTACAACTGCAAAAATTAATTCTGGTTTAGAAGGAGCAATAGCAATTGCAAAACGACCTAAATCTCCTTGAGGAAAACCATTATGTATTTTATTCCAAGTTTTACCTGCATCGGTTGACTTATATAAAGCACTTCCAGGTCCACCTGAGTTGAATCCCCAACCTGTCCTTCTGAACTCCCACATAGAAGCATACAGGATGTTTGGGTTTGTTGGATCCATTATTAAATCACTTGCTCCAGTTTTTTCGTTTGTATATAAAATCTTATCCCAAGTTTTTCCACCATCAGTAGTTTTATAAACACCTCTTTCTTCACTGTCACTCCAAAGCGCTCCTAAAACAGCAACATAAACTTCATTAGAATTATTCGGATTAATCTTAATACTACTGATACGTTCTGATTTATCAAAACCTATCTTTTTCCAGTTTGCACCGCCATCTTTTGATTTATATAAACCATCACCCAACGAAACACTATTACGTGTCCAAATCTCTCCAGTTCCGACCCAAATAGTGTTATCAGGATCACTTGGGTCGATAGCGATGCTACCAATAGATTGTGCATGTTCATCAAAAATAGGCACGAAGGAAGCACCAGCATTTTCAGATTTCCAAACGCCACCTCCTGCAGCTCCGGCATAAATTATTTTTGGATTTGTCGGATGATTTTCAAGATCGATAATTCGACCACTCATTAAAGCAGGACCGATTTCTCTTGCTTCTAAATTTCCGAAGAGTTCTTTTCCTTTCAGAACTATATCTTGTGCGTTTATACTTGTAGTAACGGTAATGAAGCTACAAGCTAAAACTTTAATCAGCTTATTCATAATAAAAGTATGTACAGTGTTATCGCTACAATAACACCGTACTGAAATTAAGTTAAGTTAGTATAAATATTTTTATTATTTCTTCGCTGGTAAAGCAAAAGAAGTAGCATCAACTTCTGGATTCAATTTAATTTCTTTGAATTCCATAGTTTGAAATTGACTTCCAATACTGAAAGGAAAATAAATTCCATCAACCTCTTGATAATCACTCAAGGTAGATTTTACAGTCTGACCTTTCATTGGTCCTTGGTTTACTTGAGATTCAGTAACAATTGGGACAAAGTTTTCAGTATCAAAATAGTAGTGAGTAATGTTTGGTACTAATTCACCATTCACTAAAACTGGTTTTTTCGTTAATTTAATTTTAAAAGTTTCAGTGCCATCAATTGTCTCTTTTCCAATCAATTCAACTGTGTATCCTTTTTCCTTGTAGTTTAAAAATGGATCAGGAAATTGTTCTAATTCGTTTTTTAAATTTTCGGTTGCTTCATTGTCACTTTTTTCTGCTTCCATTGTCATCTGGTTTCTTTGCCAAGAAGTTTCTCCATCAAAAGCAGACCAAACCATTTTATTTCCTTGTAGTTCAATAGAAACTAATTGTTTTCCGTCTTTAGTAGATAACATTTCAAAAGGAATTTCCATTCCTTGCATTTTCATGTTACCAATCATTTGAACACCTTTTATTTGTTCAAGTTTCTCTTTTCCTCCAATATTTTCAATATAATTATTGATTATTTCGTCGGCAGTTTGCGCAGAAATGGTAGTTCCAGAAAATACCAGTGTAAATGCAAAAAGTAAAGTTTTAAGATTTTTCATTGTATTGATTATTTTAATGATAGTATATTTTGGTTAGAAGACCAAAAATGTAAATTGTTACATGATTTTCTTAAAAATATGATTTTTTATTGATGATTTATATTTATTGATTAAATTATATGCAAAAAAAGAGATGAAAAAAATTGTTTTCCTATGTTGTGTTCTTGTCTTTTTCATTGGACAATCTCAAAGTAATTTTCAGATTAAGAATATTGTACGTAATTATACAGACATCAATTCATCAAGAGAATTATTTGAAAAAGTAGAAAAGGACTTCTCTACAAATATTAATAAAGTAAAAGCTACATATGCGTGGATAACTTTACATATAAAATATCAAGTTTCAAACAGTAAATTTATACATGAACCAGAGCAAATAGTTTATTTCGATAATGAAGATTTATCAAGAAAAATAAGAGCTAAAAACGATAGGTTGGTTGAAGAATCAATAAAGGATAAATCAGGTGTTTGTGAGCATATGGCTTTAACATTAAAGAAGTTATGTGATTATTTTAATATCGAAAATGAGCTGGTAAAAGGTTATGTAAGAAATAATCCAGAAGATATTGGAATTAAACCAAAGTTTAAAAATCATATTTGGAATGCTGTTAAGCTCGAAGGAAGATGGTTAATGATTGATGCCACATACGGTATAGATTACGATAGGAATTTAGATAGACCAGAATGCAATTTCAGCTATTTCGATATTTCAACCAAACAAATGAGACTTACGCATTACCCAAGTAAAAAAAGATGGGCTGATTATTTAAATCAATTTACCATTAACAAGTTTAGTGCTTTGCCGATGTTTTGGGATGGATTTATAAAGGCAAAAGCAGAATTAGTCTCTCCAGTGAGCGGAAAATTAAATAACAGCGAGAAAAAGAAGTTTATTACACTGAGAAACGTGAATGAAAATTTGAAAATTACCTATAAATTTGATGATGAGAATTTTACAAAAACACCTCGAGTGAAAAGGTCCGGAGAGTTTACCAACGTAATTATTAATTCCAATAAAGAAGGGATATTAACGCTTTATTTTAATAATAAATCAGCAATAGCATTTAAAGTAGAAGATTGAATTATTATTTCTTCCAAAAACCTTTTTCTTTCTTTCGATTAGCTTCAGATAAAATATAGATAAGTATTTTACTATTAATGTCTTCTATAGAAAAATAACGTAATGATTTTACTACTTTTCTGCCTTCAGAAACAACAACATCATTGTATTTTTTAAACTGGTTATTTCCATAAAATCCAACATCAACATAACCTTTCTTTTTGGATGGATTTAAATAACAAAAAGGACTTCCATCTTTTACATAAAAAGGAATTTTCCATTTATATTGAAGTTCCACCTCAGGAAAATTTTGTTCAATTAGAATTTGAAGCTGAAGTAAAATTGATTTATATGGTTCTTCTTGCCTTAGTATAAACTCCTCTGCTGGTTTCATTTATGTTTTATTATTCATACGACAACGGCTATTCTCAAATAGCTTACAGTTAGGGTATTAAATGTAAAATGCGTGTTTTTTGAAAGTAAATTTAAGACAATTATCAATACCAAACATCTAAAAAACTTTCAAAACATGGGAAATACACTGTTATTTAATCAATTTGATATAATAGCCTCTTTTACCGAGAATACTATTAATAACGAATTACTTGGACTAGTAAATGATGGAACAATTGAGAAGGAATTAATTGTTTACAGAACTGTGGATTCTTCAGGGAATTATAACTATTCGGTTGTGCAATCTGCTTCTGATATTCCAGATGGAGCAGAGTATATTAACGGAGAAGTTACTCCAAGCATAAAAATCGAGCAATCTGGCTCTGCAGTAACGCTTTTATTGAACTTCGATTCGGGAGTTGGATATTTTGTTGATAAAGCTGGATTTGGTCCTATTGCTAAATTGAAAAAATACGATATGACCGGCTGGAAATATGGTATCAATATTAATCTAGAGCTAACCCGATTCAATGATAAGCTGAAAGCTTCCTCAAATATTAATCAACAGTTAAATGATTTACAGGCAAGTAATCTTTCTATAAATTCATTGTTTTTAAATTTTGTATCCTCTGATTTAGAAACTTCAAATCCAGCATTCACCGACTGTCCAAAGGAAATGGTGGAATTTATGAGTTTCTATTTCAAACATTTAGATGCAACTCAAAATCCGTATATATTAGGTTATAATATAAGTAGTGATACAAGTACCAATTTTTCGGATAAACTTCCTGCCCAATTAAAACCAACAGGAACTGATTTTACGGTTTATGCGGATACTTCTAATGAAGGATTGAGTAATCTTAATTACACCATGGTAACTCAAGGAGGTCATCAAAGAATTGTAAGTTCACCGAGTGTTTTAACTAGTAACTGGTTCGCCAATGCAAGCACTGCTGGTAAAATGATTATTTCACATCAGTGTTTGCTTGAAGATCTAATTCTAATACCATTTTATAATAATTTAAGTCAAACAATTTACTCTCAGGTTTCTAGACATGTAAGTGTGGGGCATGGAAACTCTTACAACGCAGCAAAGTCTATAAGCGGAAATACTTGGAGTTTTAATATAGCAAATTATGGGAGTGGAGATAATCAATATGTAAATTCTTTCACAGTAACTATTCAGAATAACAACGGATTTACGAATCTAGCGTTTAATGGATCTTTAAGGGTTTATAAAGAAGTTTCTAAGAGTGCTCTTTTTTGCACGGCGAGAGCTCACGCTAGCGCAAGTGTTAGCTGGTCAGGAAATGTTAAAATTGCTATTGATGGTAATGGTTTGTCATTAACTAATGGTTTCAAAATCACTCATCAGTCTTCTGGAAGTAGTAAAAATAGTTGTGCCAAAGCGTTTAGCTGGATAGGTAAAATATTAGGCGGAATTTTAGATGTATTTACAGGTTGGACCGATGGTGGGTTCTTTTCAAACCTTTTGTCCGAAGCATTCAGTGTAAATATTCCGGGAATCGGAACTATTTCTCTTGCATTAGGTAATTTTTCGAATGCAATAAGTTCCTTCGTTTTAACTCCTACAGGAAAAAAATACAAGGTAACACCTTCATCTAACTCTCCTTCTTTTGATAATGAAGGAAATTTATACTTAGATCTTAATTAACCAAACATAATCAAATAGTATTCAATATGAAAAACACATCAATTTTTAACCAATTTGATATGGTTGTTTCAATGACTGAGAAAACCATTAACGATCAATTAGTACACTTATTAAGAGATGGAACGATACATTCATCTTTTATTTTAGTACAGGAAGTTCAGAACAACAATTACGTTTACGAAGTAGTAAACGATGCATCAAAAATAAAACCGAATTGTGCATACATTAATGCCAATATTATGCCTCAGGTAGATATTTCTACAAGTGGATTAAACATTACGTTTAAATTAAATATGGTCTCTGGTAAAGCTGCATTTTGGGAAGGAAATGGTCCGTTAGCACATTTAAAAGAATATGATATAAATGATTGGTGCTATGGAATTGATGTAGATATGGATTTATATAAAATTGCACAAGATGATATTGGAAAGAAAATCAAAGTTCCAGACTTGGTAAAAAATCAACTGGAGAATTTTACAGATAACATGTTTTCTGTGAATTCTTTATTGATGGATTTTGAGTCAACAGATTTATTGAAATTTAATCCGACTCACACTAATGCTGGAGATTCTGGTGATGTTGGTATACAGCAGATGGTTTTATTTATGCAATTTTATTTAAAATGGCTGATAAAGTCTGGAAATCCATACATTTTAGGATATTCCATAAATCAAACAAACCTATCTAAAGTTCCTCAGGAAGATGAAGTCCCTGCAGAATTAAAACCTGTAGGAACGACCTATTCAATGTATGAGGATCCTGTAAATAGTGATAAAAGTAATTTAAACTTTGTTCTAGCTACAAAGGGAGGATTCGGACATATTTCTGGTTCTCCTGGAACTTTTGATACAAACTGGATTGGCGCAACTGAAGATATCAACGCCAAGATGATTGTTTCTCATGCTGATTTAGTGGAAGCATTAATACTGAAGCCTCTTTACAATAACTTACAAAAGAATGTCTTTGAACAAATTCATGGACATATAAATGTGGGAAGTGGAAATTCATACGATAAAGCAAAGTCTTTATCTGGAAGTGGTATTCACTTAAACATGTCAAATGTTAATGCAGGAACGGATCAATATGTAAATACCTTGGATGTTTCATTTGATAATAAAACCTCTAGTGTTGACATCAATATTAAAGGAAAGATTAAGCTATACAAGGAGGTCAGTAAGAAAATGTTAACCTGTACAGCAAAAGCTCATGCGGGTGGTACCATTAATTGGTCAGGGAAAATTACGATTGAATCTACCAAAGATGCTAACGGAAATCCAACGTTGAAAATATCGCAAAGTACAAATTTGGATAATGTTCAACATGATTCTTCTAAAAATGACTGTGCAAAAACATATGAGATAATCGGTAAAATAATCGGAACTATTCTAGACGCTCTAACTTTAGGATTAGATCAAGGTTTTTTTACAAAACTTTTCGATGATTTAATGGATCTTAAAATTCCAAATATTGGAAATATAGGACAGGCTTTTTCAAATCTTTCTAACTCTGTCCGATCTACAGTTTTATTACCGGCAGGTCAAGTGTTTTACTTCAAAAATCCATCGATTGACAATGAAGGTAATTTTTATTTGCAATTAACGTATAAATCAGAGCATTAACCTTTAAAATTAATTATTATGAGTACACATTTAAACGATATAGTTACGTTGAAAGCATCTGGTTTAAAAGATGTTAAAGAGGTTAATATGCTCGTGTCTTGTGAGTTGATGAAAAATCAATTAAAAGCATCACCTGTTGATCCTTCTGACACCATTTTAGTTGCGCAAGACAGCTTAGGACATGCAATAATTTTTGCTATTGGATCTGATCATAAATTTAGATTGCTAAAATATACTAACGGCTCAAATGATGGTTTTACACAAATAGAGTTAAGTTCTGGATTTAAAGGTTACGATAAAGCAGTAACATTTGACCTTTCTGAGGACAGTCAAGGGAATATTAATATCGCAGTAGCACTTTCTAAAACAGGAAGTACTTCTACTGATATTTTTGTGGCATCGCAGTTGTCGAATGATTTTTCAAAGACAAACTGGGAGAGTTTTAATACGTTATGTAAAAAGGTAAGTGGGATCGATGCAAATTTTATCGCAGACCACATTCGGTTGGGAGTATCAGCTGATCAGAAAAAACCTTTAATTGTATCAACTGGAAAAATAAATAATAACGAGTTCTATTATGAGATAAATGAAAAAAATGAAGCTGTAAAATTAGAACTTCCAGAGAACGTCCATAAGCCAACAGAAATTGAATTGGGATATTGCTTTGGACAAAAAGGAAAATTCTTTTTGTATCAAATAGGAGATACACAAACTCTTGAATGTACAACTATTGCGGATCAATTTGAAGGAAGTGAAACTTATGATTTTAGTCCGGGAAACTCTGAGTTGCCACAAAAGTATAGAAATATGACTTACAATTGTATGGCTGTTTCCTCTGGAATAGAAACCAATCCGATGACAATTTCTTCTGATTTATACATTGGAACCAATACAGGTGTTTACTTGTTTAAAGGAGGTAAAATTAGTAAAGGTTTTCAAGTTGTTTCTGATACAATTGAAGATGTTCATCAGGTAATTGTTGCGGAAGATGAAGAAAGTATTTCTGTTTGGGCTACCGCTAGTCCAAATCGCTTGTATTACATATATGGGAAAAAAGAGAAAGATGGAAGTTATACATTTAATGATGCCATTTTATTTAATCAGAATACACTTCACATTGCTCCAATTCGAAATAGAGTCAAAAACACAAATGAACTTTATCTAATAGATCAAAAAGAGAATGTAGTGCATTTTTGGCAAGATGGAAAAACAACTATTTGGAATCAACGAACTATTAATGTCAAAGGCGGAGAATATTTAATTGATTTTACGTCGTTTACAACAAATATTAAATTAACCGATCAAAACGGAACTATTTTACCGAACACAGAGGTTGAAATACTTTCTTCGGAATGGATTTTTGCTAATATAAATGGACAAATTTATAGTTTAGATGTTGATGTTCCTGCTACAGTAAAGTCCGATAATCATGGTAACATCAATATTATTCAAATGACAGAGGATATTTCGTCTCCAATTTTACATTTGAATGCTAGTTTCTTATCTAAAACTATTAATATTTATCAAAATGGAAAAATAGAGAAGGGATTAACTGCTATCGAAAACGGAAACGATTTAAAAAATGCTAAAGATCAAGATGGCAAGCCCGTTTTATCAAAATCGTTATCCGATGATACCGTAAATGGTGTGGCATATAATTTAGATCAACTAACAAATGCAGCATCTACACATAAAGTTGGTACTCAAGAGGCTAATCATGTTTTTGTAACGCTTACAGATGTAAATGTAAAAGAAACAGGAAAATTGAATGTTAGTCATTTACCGTCAAATTTTTCCATGGGAATGAAGCTCTCGAATGGTGTTTGGCAGCATCATAATCCAAATGATGGAGGATTCATTTCTACAGGAGGAATTTTAGATGATATTAAAACCTTTGCCGGAGATGCATTACATTGGTTAGAGCATGCTTTTGTCGACGGAATTAAGTTAATTGAAAAAGGAGTTACTTTTCTTAAGGATGGAGTAAGTTTTGTTATTAAAAAAGTAGGTGAAGTGTTACATTTTGTACTCACTATTGCCGATAAAGTTTTAACCATTGTTTTAGATACAATGTTGACAGTTTTTAAAGCCATTAATTGGGTTCTGAAGTTAGTTGGGATAGATTTAACAGCAATTTTAAGATGGTTAGGGCATTTATTAGGTTTAGATACAGTTTGGAATGCTCATAAGGTTATCGCCGCTTTGTTAAATAATGGAATTGATTATGGAGCTGAGGTTTTGGAAAATAAACTTCAGGAAATACATGATTTTCTAGAAACAAACTTAAACAAAGCCGAGGATTTGATTTTATCACAAGTTCTTCCGTCTAATGTTAAATCACAAAGTTTAAGTCAAGCTCATAATCTAGATAACCCGATGAATTCCTCTGCAGGAAGTTGGGTTTTCTCGCAGATAATGCATCATAATTTGTTAGGAGGAGGAACAGGTCAAAAGTTAAAAACAAATAATCCTTTTATTCAATTTTATCAAGATGTTATTGAACCAACAGTTTCTGTTACCATTACTGATATAGCCCAAGTTATTGAAGATTTTTCTTCGGTACTATCGGGCAACGTAGAAGATGCATATAAGCTTATTCCAGATTTAATTAAACTTATTATCGATCCTATTAAAACAATAATCTTAGGAGTTATAGAATTTTTAAAAGATTTTGTTGGAGATATTCAGGCGTTTTTAACTGAAGAGTTAAATATTCCATTCTTATCTACATTATATAAATATTTTACAGCTCTAATGGGAGAAGAGGAAAAGTTAACCATTACTAACGGAGTTGCGTTAATTATTGCTATTCCTTATTGTTTTGTTCATAAAGTAATTACCGGTGAAACAGCATTTAGCGAAGGTGATTACGGAATGAAATCACCAGATTACTTTAAAAGTCTTTTCGGTCATCAAAAAAAGGGAGATTTTGTGTTAACTGGAGCAACATCTCCAGCAGAATATTATTCCAAAATAGGAGGAGGGATCGCGGCTATAGCAGCAATTCCTGCTAGTATCATTTCGTTAATCTCTTTTGCAAGTGAGGAGAATGACTCTGAAATGGGTGTTTTGGATAAAATTGGATTAGCATTTTCGGTAGTTACCGATGCCTTAACATTTCCAATAAAAAAAAATACGGATGCTACAGCTGGGTATGTTCTTAAACTAATTACATGGGGCTTAACGGTTATTAAAGATATTGGATTCAAGAGAATTCCAAGTGGAGTAGTAGCTGCTGGGTCAGAAGCCGTTGTGGATGCTGTAAACTTCTGTTTGGCGCTACCTGCCAATATTTTGAATAAAGAAGATGGTTGGTCTTACAGTCAAGATATTCTGTCGAATGGGGGAGGTTGTGCTGCTTCGGGCGGTATAGCTGCAAAAGGAACAGAAGTTGGAGAAATAGTTGGTGTTATTGGAGCTGGAATAGCATATTTCGGTGCAATAATTGGTTTGGTAAATGTGGTGAAATCAGACGATGTTAAATATTTAATTAATCCGGCTGGATAAAAAAACGAGAGGTCTGAAATTAAATCAGACCTCTTTTTTCATATGTTTTATAAGTTTGATTCTAAACCGAATTACAATTCGAACAAATTAATTTCATTTCAGGATAGGTTTTCTTTTGAAGTGGAAAACAAAGGCACTAGTTTTTTTTTAATTTTCGAAATTTCTTGGACTTCGCAATTTGAAAATAAGCCAGGTAGTTTATCGGTTATTGTAAACAATAGTTTGTATAAAACATTACATGAAGAAGAATATCCAGATTATTTCGTTTTATTGATAGCATCAATAGCAGAGGTTACTTCGATTCAGTTTAAGTTGGCTTCATTAAATTCATGTGTTGAATTTACTAATGGAGTTGTTACTAGCTTTTATGTAAATAATCAATTAAAAAGTAATTGGTGCTGGGCAGCTGTTACGCGTGCGATTTTAAGAAGAAAAAATCCCAGAGTAATTAAGAGTCAATATGAAATAGCGAAGGAGATATTAAAATTTGAGTGTTTATGTAAAAAAACGGCGTATTGTGGGAAATGTAATCGGCCTTATTTTTTAGCAGATGTATTATCTCATTATGATGTACTTGAACAAGCTATGCCAAGAATTGTAGATAAAACCACATTAGAAAAGGAGATTTCGAACGATAAAATCATTGTACTTGCAGTAAAATTGAATGATTCCGCTTTAGGTCATTTGTTAACGATAAGTTCTAAGTTTAATGGTTTTTTTACTGTTTGGGATTCCAAAAAAGTTTTGCCAGAACTTAAGACATATGAGGAATTATTAAGTTTGAAAAGTGGTGTATGGTTGAATACGTTTATTACCAAGTAGAAAGACTATTATTCACGTATTTTTCGTAAAATACTTTCCAAGCCATTTAGCTTTAATTCATAAACTAGAGCCATCATTTTTCCGAGTTTTCCTGCTGGAAATCCTTTGTTTTTATACCATACCATGTAATACTCTGGAATATCAATTAAGTACGTTCCTTTATATTTGCCAAAAGGCATTTTCATATTTGCTGTATCGATTAAAAATTGTTTGTCTCGTTCCATTATTGATTAATTATAATGAAAACCTCCAAAATCTTCATCCTTTTCAATATCAATATCTAGAAAATTATAAATTTCATTTACTAGATAATTGATATCTTCATCTCGAATATAAACAGAGGTAGGATGCATTTCCTCTTGCAAATCATTTTCTTCGTTAAACCTGAAAAATGCTAAAGTAGATTTAGTATGTTCGGAGTTTAATTTTACTATTTTAATAGTTAATTCATTGCATTTGAAAGTAGTCTTCTTAGTTTGAATTAAGCCATAATCATAATAATAACTAAAACTCTTTTTCGAAATAATTAAATATTCTTTACCATATCTATTCCATAAATAACTTCTGATCAACCAAACGTTAACTCCTAAGAGGAATAAAAAAGGAATTATAGTTTCTTGATTAAATTCGCTGTTTTTAGCTATGAAAAACATGAAATAAAATAAAACTGAGGCAACTAAAAAGCATAATATTAGAAGTGCAAACCTCGCTATAGCAGAGGATTGAACTAATAACTCTATATATAAGTTTTTACGGTCTTTTCTTAAGGAAACTCTATTCGAAAACTCTTTCATTTTTTCGGTAAAACTAATAAAATTATTGATATTTATGCAAAAGACCAAAATCAAACAGTGTCCAAAAGCTAGCTTTTAATCCGCTTTCCTTAAATCCTGTGTTTACCCATGTGTTACACGTTTTAATTGGAGAATAAGAGCCATTTGCTTCAAACAATTGTGAATTAGGATACATTTTTTGTTTAATTCTTATTTTAGAATTGTGATTAATTTTGAAAGTATCGAAGATATATTTATTCAATTTTTCAAGTTGATTGGAATTTACCGGAACAGGCGTCCATTTAGGGTTGAAAGCTTTTTTCGGATTTACCTCAATTAAGGTAGGATTATTCCAAAATAATGCACCCAATGCATACTTCATTTTAAAATCACTCCATGTCGGTGTGTTTAAATAAAAATTTACATCTCCCCATCCAAATCTAATGAATTTTGTATTTGTTTTAAGTTGTAAATCTTTCTTTAGTTCAACAGATAAATATTCTTCAGGAATGATTACACTTAAATGAATTCCATTTGAAGCAATGTAAATATGTTGACTCGACTTTTCTTGAACTTTATTTACAGTAATATAACTAAGTAGAATAGAAATACAAACATATCCAACGATACTCGACAAAAAATAAGAAGTATATCGTATTGTTTTTTTAATGAAGCGCATACGAATCGTTGCCTTCTACATAATCTTGCAAATACTGATATCTTTCCGTTAACTCTCCATTATTTGTAGTCATTTTGGCGCGTTCTAAAATCCCGTCCTTGTCGTTGTTGTAAAAAGCAGGAATTACATGCTCAAGAAACATGTCGCCAAAACCTTCACTAGCATCTTTAGGTAACTCACAAGGTAAATTATCAACAGCCATTACTACAATTGCGTTGTCATCCTTGTAGTCAACTTCAGACTCAGATTGTGCGTCGTAACCATAAATAGGATCAGCAATAGTTGAAGCTCTTAACGTAGTTGCAACTGGACCATCTACATCGCAAGAAATATCTGCAACATATCTAATATTAAAATCTTTTGACTTTACATCCTCTCTTGTATATAAATACGGAGCACCATCACCGTAAAAATGTCCAGCAATAAAGAAATCAGTTTCTTTAGCATATGGCATAAAGTTGCTTTCATATCCTGTTGGATCTTTGTAGAATTCATACTTATCTCCAACTTTACCATCTTTACGTTTTGCGTACTCCATTACATCAACTAAACAATAAACAGGTTCAGTAAATTTTGATGTAAGATATAAAGCATCACTTACTTGTTTTATTTTTAAGTGATCAAGAATTTCTTGAGCTCCTTTAGCTACTTTTCCAGTTCCAGAAAGTAATATCTTTATGTTTGAAAGTTTAATTTTATCTAACTCTCTTTTTACAGCATCTAAATCTGTCAAAGTTTCCACTTTAGGTAAAGAAAAAGTTCCTTCTTTTAATCCAATAGCTCTAATTCCGTTATATGCACCGACTAACCCAGCATAGCGACCAAAACCAATTAAACGAGCACCATTAGCTTTTATAATAGTTTCATGATCATACATTTCTATATTTTTAGCTAACATTGCTTGCAGCAACTTTCTATTATAAGGTTGTTTCTTAATGGTATGACTAAAAAAGAAATATTTTTTGTTCGGAATTAAGTTGTCAACAGGAACTTCTTTTACACCTAATAATACATCGCAATCGGATACATCATTGGTAACTTCAAATCCAGCGGCCGTGTACTCTTCGTCTTTAAAAACTCGTATGTCAGAACTTTCAACAACAATTTCAGCTTCCGGAAATTGCGCTTTAAATTCTTTTAATTTTTCCGGAGAAAATACGACCCTTTTATCAGGTGGATTTTTACGTTCCTTTATGATTCCAAACTTCATGGTTGACTGTATAAAATTTAACAAAAAAGATGTTATTTGTTGTAAATTACAACATCAGTCTACAAAAATACACGATTTTGACCTACTGTACAAGTAGTATTTTAGTCTTTAACAGTCCAGAAAAGTATGAATAGATGAGGTTCCTAAGAGCAGCATTAATTATAAGTAATAAGACAACTCTCATTAACCGAGAGTTGTCTTTTTACTTTAACTAAAAGTATTTGCATTTTACATATCAGCAACTTTTCCCTTACAAACACAATATCCAAGTGAGTAGTCATAAACTCTTTCTTGTCCTCTTCTACATGCGGTTGGGTTTGGCCCCCAGTTATCACTGTTTTTACACCAGTAAGGTGAACCAGGACCTCCTCCGTTAATTTTTTGTAATGTTTGTTTGTTTAAAATTGTTCCGATTTTTGAAATTGATTTAATCATACTATTTGAATTTTTCGGTTAGTGAAATTATTTTCATTGATGAAATTCAAAAAATGAATTCGTTCACAAATATTTCATGAAATGTTGAAAAAAAGAATTGAAAGAGGTGCTCATTTATAAAATATGCAGGTACTTTTTTTAAAATGTGACTCCTATTGTTGGTTTTAATATTCTGAAAAACAGTTTATTACGTATTCTTCATAGACAAAGGTGTTTTTCGTGTTGATAAAGGACATAAAAAAGGTAATTTTAGAAAACAAAAAACTAAATAATTATGAGACTTACATTTATGGAGGATTTAAAAAACTTTGAATTGACAAAAGAAGAGCAAATAAAGATTTATGCTAAAGGAGGTAAATTAGATGGAGGAGTTAATACAGATGGCGATGAAGATTGTTTTCCATTAGCAGACGGTAAGACTAAGAAAAAGAAGGACGGTACAGTGTGTATTTAATAACACTTATATAAAAAGCCCTTACTTCCCCGTTTCTATTTTTTCGATAAATTGATACGGGGTTATTCCTGTATATTTTTTAAAAATTCGCGTAAAGGATTTCGCATTCTTATAACCACCTATTTCACCAATCGCTTGAGTTGTATAGGCTCTAACTGTTTTATCGTTGTTTAGTTTCTCTACAATATATTTTATTCTCAAGTCATTTGTATATTCACTAAATGTCATTTTTTTATAGTCCTTAACAATTTTTGAGAGATAAGTTGTGTTGGTTCCTATTTTTTTTGCGGCATTATAAAGGTTAAATTCTTCTTTTAGGAAAAATAAACTTTTTTCGATTTTCTTTAAGCCTTCAATAACTTCTTCATGATGCTCATTTTTAATAGTCACAGCAGTAGAACTACTTTGACCTTTTGATTCTATTTGAGTCGAGTTTAAGAGACTTTTAAGTCTTTTTTTAGCGTTTCTTTTTTCTTTTACGTTCTTAGATATGATATAAATACTTGTCAAGACAATTACTATAAGTAATATAATAGCAGAAGTGAATAAATTTTGACTTTTTTTGTTTGTTTCTTTTAAACTTTCAATTCTTTTCTTGAGTAAATAAGTTTCATCAGCACTAAATATCTTTTCATATTCTAGCTGTTCTTCTTTAGATGCTTTAGCGAGAATTTTTTGGTGCTTTGAAAAGTAGTACGAAGCAGAGTCTTTATTGTTTTGCTTTACATAAATTTCACTCAGATATTTATGAGAATTCACAAAGTTTGGATCTAATAAAGTGTCTTTTTTTATTCGTAAAACTTCTAAAAACGAACGTTTACTGTATTGTAATTTGTTCATTTCCCAATAATTCACACCTGAATTATAAAAAGCATTATACAAATAAGCTTGTGCGTTACTTTCAGTAAAAAATGCTATACTTTTTTGAAAAAATGGTTCGGCCTTATTGTATTCCTTTTTTAGGTTGTACGCAGTAGCTAAGTTATTATAAACTTGTCCGTATTTGAATTTAGAGAGTTTAAGGTCTTTATCAGAAAGTATTGTATTTAGATAATAAATGGAAGAGTCTCCATAGCGAAAAGTTTCTCTTTCTTCGTTTAATAATGAATTGTAAATAGCACTAGTATTAAGAAGAGTTTTAAATTTTCTGGTCGCATATTTACTCCCTAATCGTTCCTTATTGTTTTCTACAATTTTCAGCGTTGTATTTATTTGTTGCAGTGCATTATCAAGTTTTCTCATGTCCTGATAAACAAGAGCAACGTTTCCTTTTATCTTAACAATACGTTCAACATCATTAATTATTAAAGCATAATTTTCAGCCTTTAAATAATGTTGCAGGGCAAGTTTCATTTGTCCTCTTCTCTTGTAAGTGTTTCCTAACAAAATATGAATATCAAAAAGAAGTGTGTAATTCGTGTTGTTTTCCTTTATTTTAGGTAGATACTTGTTTATGCTATCTTTATAAGATTCGAAATTTAATTGATATTTATCTCTTGTTTTTAAATACAAGGAAGCAGCATACGCAAAAGTTTTATAGGAAGTTTGTTGTGTTAATGATAGTTCATTCATATAGAATAAAGTACTATCTGTTCCAATTTTCTTATTGTTATAAAATTTTTGTTTTAATGTTTTTAATCTATTTTGATTTTTATTTGAAGCTTGTTGTGAAAAACATTTTATACTGTTGAATACTAATAAAATAATAAGACAAAAGTAAGGACGCATAAACTAATAACGGTTTGCAGTGTGGATAAATATATGAAAAATAGCTCTCATAGATTTTTTAAATAAATTAAAACAAAAGATTATTGTTTGTTTATGTAAACTTGTTTTTATATTTGTTGTCTGTCTTTTTAAGAGGCTATGTCATTATGGCTCATTGTTTATTTTGGTATAAATTTTGAAATTTTATAATACATCCTTGACATATTGGGGACGACTGGTTTTGACAGCAAGACTAGTAAAACTGTAAGCATACCGAGGAGTGAAATGAATACTCGTAAAACTTATTTCAAAAATTTAAACGGCGAAAATAATTACGCTTTAGCTGCTTAATAATCCGAATTATAGTAAGATTCAAGCCCCGGCACACAAGGTGTGCAAGCTAAATGTCCACGAAAAGCCTTGGTTTGCGGCGTTTCACTTTTGGGCATCGTAAAAGTAAACATAGAGAGTCTAGCACTTCGATAGGCTTTCGAAACTAAAGAAGATAAGTTAAAAGTGGGCAGTTCTTAGTCAGCTTTTAATCGAAAATTAAATAAGAACTAAGTATGTAGAAAGCTTTTTTGCTACTTGTTTGGACCCGAGTTCGATTCTCGGCGTCTCCACAAATAAACCCTGTAAGCATTTTGTTTACAGGGTTTGTTGTTTTTAGGTGACAATTTAGGTGACAAAAAATTGTTTAGAAGCGATAATCGAATTTTAATAAAATATATCTTGGTACCAATCTGTATTCATTTGTTGATGTACCAATATCGCTAATTCTTAATTCTTTAAATCTATTAGTGTTAAAAAGATTTTTACCTGTTAATGAAAGTTTTGTTTTATTCTTTTTTAAGGTATATCTTAAGTTAAAATCTGCAAAGTAATATGCACTATTGTCTTTATTAACATTTCCAAAAGCATATCTTTCTAATTGGAAATCTGCATTTACTTTATCAAAAGTAAAAGACAAATCTAAAAATGAAATATTATTTGTAAAAGAATTTGAAGTACTTGTTTTTATTTGGTTTGTCAGCCATTTTGTACCAATATGATAATTAAAAAAGCTATTAAATCCAGAACGTAATTCTAACCCATAAGAATAATTTTTTGAAATAACTTCTCTAAGATTAGAGCTGTTTACAATATTCTTATAATTAGCAGATGAAATACCAAAGTCTAATTTTAGGTTAGATGAAATAAATTTAAAATATCGATCAATACTTGAATTAATACTTAAAAAATCTCTGTCTTTTATTAGAATTTTCTCGGCTTGAGAATAGTTTTGATTTATGATAGAATTAGTGCTAAAAAAGTCATGATTTTTATTATAAACTATCGAAGTGTTTGCAAAAAATCTACTTCCCCAATTCCCAAAAGTATAATTAAAGAAGGCTGAAGAAGAGTTTAACAGATTGAATTGTCCTGTTCCTTTTGAAAAACTTCTAAAACCTCTTAAAATAAAGTTGTCGTATATGTCTAAGATTTTTGAGTTTGTTGTGTTATAGGAATATGAAGAGCTAATTTTATTGTTGTTATTGATTTTCCAAGTAAATCCTAATTTAGGGTTAACAAAAAATTGTTGCTCACTACTCTTATTAAATCTATTAAATAACTGATGAACTCCTAGATTTGCGTTAAAAGATACTTTTTTATTTAGTTTTAAAAGATATTTTGTTTTTAGGTATAAATCATTAGATAGATAACTAAGATTATTCTGATAGTCGTTAGGGGTCTCGGCAATAAAATTATCATCTTTTAATTGGAAAGAAGAAGTTAAATTATCTTTTCTTAACTGATTTCCAATTTGAACCTCTAATAAATTACCTTTTTTTCTTCTGTCTAATAAATGACCTTCTAATCCCCAAAAAGTCATATTGTTATCATTTATTTGAGCAATATTATTACTTGTTACATTTGGAAATAAATCGTCATATAAAAATTGATTTATACTATAATTTTCAGGTAATGATTCGTAAATGTACCTACTTGTTGCTAGTATTACTCTATTTTTATTTAGCTTACTTGTGAAGGTAGCTTTATTATCAAATAATGTTTTTTTTGACTTGAAATGCTCTATAGTACTTCGGTTATTGAAAATTAAATCGCTAATATTATTTTGTCTTTCCCTATTATATTTGGTGATAATTTCTAGCGTACTCTTTTTAGAAGCATTATAAGTTATATCTAATTTACCAAAGCCTGTAATTCTTTTTTTTCTTAACGAGAAGTTTTCGGTATTACTGAAAGTTGTATTTGCAGTTTGGAAGTTTTCTGTTGAATTTCTGAAAAAATCATTCTCATCCCAATTTAAAAAAACAATGGGTTTAATTCTTAGTTTTTTTGTAGGATTGAAAATGGCATTCAAAGATACTAGTTCAGTATTATTAAGGTTAGTTCTTGAATCTTTAAAATTAGGTATAAAAGCGTCTAAACCAAGTAGGTTATTAACTTTTTCATTGTCTCCAATACTTGAAGGTTGATCTATTCGAAATGAATACATAAGGTTTGAAATGTCACCAGTTGCATCTGAACCAATGTTATTCATGTTAGTGATAAAATAATATTTATTTTTTTTTCCGAAATTAGCTAAGTTGCTTTGAAATGTGTATCTATTTTCTGAAGCTATTCCGTAACCTGCAACTGCATTTCCAAACCAAACCCTTTTGGCGTCCTCTTTCAAAACTAAGTTTAAAGCTACTTTTTCACTTTCTTCTACCCCTTTTAAATGTTTGTTATTTGAGTAGTTTTTTAATACTTCTACTTTATCTATAGGATTAGGAGGTAGATTTTTTGTTAATACTTTATAGCCTTTTTCAAAAAAATCATCACCATCAACCATAACCTTTTCAATTTCTTGGTTACCTATTTTAATAGTGCCATCTGCATCTACATCTAAACCAGGTATGTTTTTCAGTAAATCTTCAACTACTTCCTCATTTCCTTTTGTAAAAGATTTAACATTAAAAACAATAGTATCTTTTTTTATTTTAATTGATCTTTCAGATTTTACTACTACTTCATTTAATTCAAATGATTTTTCTTTTAGTACAATAGAAAAACTTTTATCTCCTAATTTTAAAATGTCAATAGGAATGTTTTGTGTTTCAAAGCCTAACAAGGAAAATGTTAGATTAAGCTTTCCTGTTTTATTAATTGTTAAACTAAAAGCTCCTTCCTCGTTAGTACTGGTATAATTGACTATAGTTTTTTCGGATTGATCTTTTACTATAACATTTACTTGGTAAATAGGCTCATTATTAACAGTTTTTACATTACCTGTAATTACTGTTTGACTTGTTAAATGGTTGTAGAAAAAACAAAAAAAGACTGAAACAAAAAATATTTTACACTTCTTCATTAAAAATTATTCAAAACTTTCAATACCTTTTTTAATATCAACTGTCATTTCTGTACCTCTTGGAAGTTTTGATTTTAATTTCTTTAAGAAATCTAGAGGTCCTTTTTCTATGAACTCTATATATTCACTTAAATACATAATTCTATTTGCTTTCAAGCTAGGTTCAATTTTATAACTAGATTGAGAAATTGATGTTACATAAAACTCTATTTCTCTTTTTGTATCATAAGCAATTAAAATCAATCCCGGCAATCCGTGTAATTTCCAAGGACCTACTTTAATAGGTAAATCAGGTGCAAACCATGCTGTGTATTCCCTTCCTCTAAAGTTAGCTACTGCTTTTTGACATTGGAAATCACCAACTTTCTTTGTTTCTTTATGAATTTTCCATTCAATAGAAGGAACTTTTTCTTTTAAAAGGATCACTTCTTTTTTAAAGTAAGGAATTCTACTATATATGCTATCTTTTAATCTTAATCCAAGATTAAAACTCCCAATTGTATCGTTAGCGTTTAAATTAACATTAATACTCTCCTCATCTTCAATTCTTGAGTTTTTTATAAATGGTTTGTTCCATAAAAAGAGACTTTTTTCTTTTCCAATATATAGTACGGATTTATATTGTTGATTATCATTTAAATTTAAGTTAAAATCATAATTGATTTTTACGGAAGCATTTTGTGAATAAGTGTTTGTTATCCATAAAAAAACAAATAATATAGTTGCTCTCATATTTTTCTCATTAAAAAAGGCTATCTAGAAAGTAAATTTAAGTTGTTAAATATTGTCTTCTAGAAAGCCTTATTGTTCTAAAACTACATACCTAGTTCGGCTTGAATCTCTTCTTTAATTTTTCTTAATTCCTGAATCCATTGACTACAGTCTACAGTTCTAGTAACTGCAACTTCAACAAAGTTACTACCCCATCCAACTCTAACTTTTACAGAAACAGTACAGTCATCGATATTTGAATTAACAATTTTGTCGTTAATCATTTTCGTATATAAATCGAATTTTGAACTGTAGTCTTCAGAGTTTGAAGAAAAAATGAATTCTTTACTTTCTCCATCTATTAAAACATTAAGTACGACTTGAATGTCATCTGTGCTAATGTTTTTATCTGTAGAAAAGTTTCTAGAAGAATTATTTAAGTTATTTGCAAAGCTACTAAGTGTAGCAAAGCATACTGCTAAGGTTAAAAATATTTTTTTCATTGTCTTTAATTTTTTAATTGATATTAATTATTCTGCTTGCGCTCTTACATCCGCAATTTTAGCTCTAAGTTTTGCAGCTAAAGCACTACCTGTCTCAGGTCCTGTGTAACAAACTGTCATTGTAACTGTACCAAATTCTGCTGATTCTATAGTACCTGTTGAGCAAACAGTATTGTCAAAATCATTTATTTTGGATGAGTTGTTGAAGCTCATTAAAGTTAGAAACATAATTGTAAAGCCTATCGGTTTTAAAAGTTTCATAAATTATTGTTTTTAGATTAACCTACTCTATTATTTGGGCTTTTCGGTATACGCCCATTTGTTGCGCAACAAATATTTTAATGCTATTTTTTTAATGCCAACCCAAGAGTTTTTAGGTTCTTAGGCTGGCAGCCATCTAGGGAAAATAGAAGAACAACTCTTCAAGATATAGAGGTTCCCCGTTTTTACATTCTTGATTGTTCTGTTCTCTTCTCTTTATTCTATTTTCCTTCATGGTTTTTTTCATATCAACTTTCCCTAGTCGATGAATTGCATTGCAAACAAAAAGTAAAATCATATTGAAAACAATTAATCATTCTCGACATTCATAAAAGAGGAGTCGATATTTATGAATAAAGAGTAGAAAAAAACATCCTAAAGGCTGAAAAACAAGGTTGTTTACTTTTTTTTACTAGAAAGTAAAATGGTAGTTTTGTATGGCTTTGAAAATTTATAATTATGAGTAGAGACAATAATCCATATCAAATATTCGATGAGTATTATTTAAGAACACCATTGTTTCCAATTTCAGATTATAAAAAGATTATTCAAAAAAAAAGTTTATCTGATAATGATTTTAAAATTATCCTGAGTAATAAACTTATGAGAGAAGCAATATATCTCGCTTCACCAAACCTTTTTAATCAAATTGAAAAATGGGAAAAAGGACTAGTTATAAGTCCTAATAAAATAGATAAATTAAAAACATCCGTGCTAAAATATTTTACTAGAATATCTAGTAGATCTACACCTTTTGGATTATTTGCTGGTTGTAATTTAGGTAAATTCGGTTCTGAGACAAATATTATCTTAGAGAATGTTAATTTGTTTAAAAGAGATACGACTTTAGATTTTATACTTTTAAATGAGATATACCTGTCCGTTTCAAGGGATAAAACTTTATATGAAAAAGTACTTTATTACCCTAATAATAGTATATATACAGTAGGAAACCATTTTAGATATTTCGAACATAATTATAGAGATTTTAAAAGAGAGTATTCTTTAGAGGGATTGAAATTTTCAAATCATTTAAAAAAGGTATTAACGAAATCTAAATCGGGAGCTACAATAAGTAATTTGATTGATGATATAATAGATGAGGATATAACATATCAAGAGGCAAGAGGATATATTGATGAATTAATTAAACATCAAATATTAATTTCTGAAGTTGATTTGAATGTTATTGGGGAAGAATATTTAAGCAAACTCCTAAGCATTATTGGAAAAGATAATAGGTACAATAAATTACTTGATTTAAATGTAAGACTCGAAAATTTAGATAATAGCTTTCAAAATGAAATAGAACAGTATTTATCAATTGAAAAATTAATAAAAGACATAATTTCACCAAATAATAATAGCTATACATTTAAAACTAATGTTTTTTCTTCAACTTTTGAAAATACTCTAGACACAAAGTATAAGAAAGAAATTTTAAGAGCCTTAAAGGTTTTAAATAGAATTACTTTACCTTCAGCTGATCAGAGATTAGAAAACTTTAAGATTAAGTTTAAAAAGAGATATGAAGATAAAAAGCTATCTCTTAGTTTAGTTTTAGACCCTGACATAGGTATAGGGTATGGGATTGAAAATAAAATTAAATCAAGTTTTTTGAACGATATCATTTTTGAGTCTGATAAAAAAAGATACAAGGAGATTATCTGGAGTGATTTTGATAACTTTTTACAAACTAAATTAATTACTTGTTACTCTAAAAATGAATATTCAATAAAATTAAAAGAAGAAGATTTTGAAAATTTTCCAGCTGATTGGAATGATTTACCGGATACGTTTTCTACTATAATAGAGTTGTATAAAGTTGGAAACGAATCAAAAATTTTCATGAATTACGCTGGAGGATCAAGTGCTGTAAATTTATTAGGGAGGTTTTCAAAAGGAGATAAAAATGTTTTAAAGTTCATTGATAAAATATCTAAAATAGAGGAAGAAATAAACGGGAATAAAATTATAGCTGAAATTAACCACTTACCACAAGTGAGAACAGGAAATATATTACAGAGGTCTCATTTCAGAGAATTTGAAATTCCAATTTTAATTAACTCTACACTTGAAGTTGAAAAGCAAATACACATTCAAGATATATTAGTTACAGTAGAGGATAATAGAATTAAGTTATTTTCTGCAAGGCATGATTTAGAAATAGTACCAAAATTAGGAAGTGCTCATCTGTATAATAATCCAGAATTATTGTCTGCTTATAGATTTTTATGTGATATTCAAACACAGAATAATAGAGAAAGTATAGTGTTTAATTGGAATTCTATTTTTACGGAATTAACATTTTTGCCGAGAATAGAGTTTGATAATTTTATTTTTTCTAAAGCAAGATGGAATTTTAAAACTCTTTTGCTTAAAGAGGTTTTTGAAAGTAAAGATTTTGAGCATTCAATAAAAACTTGGAGAAATGAATTTTCATTACCAAAATACGTAGAGTTGATAGAAGGAGATAGAAAATTACTTGTTTATTTGGAAAACCAGACATCTTTTAAGATGCTTTATCATACGGTTAAAAATCGTGAAAGCTTTATTTTGGAGGAGTTTTTGTTTTCAGAAGAAGAATTTATTAAAAATAACGGAAAATCTTTTTGTAATGAAGTTGTCATTTCGTTTTTTAATCAAGAAAAATTAAATCAAAATAGATAGAAAAATTGAAAAAAGAGTTTCTTCCTGGCGACAAATGGATTTACTATAAAATTTATTGTGGAACCACAACTACAAATTATATATTATTATATAGTATTAAGCCATTAGTTAAGATGCTTTTAGAAGAAAACATTATTAATAAATGGTTTTTTATAAGGTATAAAGACATAGATAGTCATTTAAGATTAAGGTTATTGTTAAATGATACAAATTCATTAGGACGAGTAATTAAAGCATTGAATGAATCTTTCAAGTTTTATTTGGATAGTGGTCAAATTTGGGATTTACAAATAAATACTTACAAAAGAGAAATTAGAAGGTATGGTAGTAATACAATGAAGATTTCTGAGACATTTTTTTTCAATGATAGCGAAAACATAATTAAAATGATAGAAAATTCTAGAGATGATGAAGAGCTATTTGTTTTTGCTTTTAAATACATAGAATCAATAATTAAACTTTTTAATTTTTCTGAGGATTTTTTAATGTCTTTTTTAGACACAATGCAGAAGTCTTTTAAAGAGGAGCTTGGAGCGGATAAGACAAAGACCAAAAAATCGTTAAGTTTGATGTATCGCAAATTCCAAAAAAAGATTCATCTAGCATCTCAGAAAATTGAAGTTGATAACCTTAAATACCTAGTTAATCAAATTATTCTCATAAAGCAAGAGGATAAATTAGAAGTTAATATTGAAGAATTACTAAGTAGTTATTTACATATGTCTTTGAATAGAATTTTTTCAAATAATCAAAGAGTTTTTGAAATGGTTATTTATGATTTTTTGAATAGAGAATATAAATCTAAATCAGCAAGACTATGAGTCGTTCAATAAAGGTTTTTTTTGTTTTTTTTATTATTAATAAGATATTCTCTTTCGGTCAATCATCACAGGACTCCTTGAATTTAAAAAGTTTTGATGAATTATTTGAATTATATAATAATGAATCCAATTTTAAAAAGAGCGAGTTTTATTTAAAAGTATGGATAAACAAAGCAAAGAAAGAAAAAGATTCGTTAAACTTATTGACGGGTTATGAGATAGCGAGTCTACTATATGAGAAAGATCCCAAAAGATTAGTCTATCTAGATAGTATACTTCTAATTAGTTTAAAGAATGATAAGCTTAGTGAATATTCAGCTTCAGCTTATAGGATGAAAGGAGAGTATTATTATGAAAAAAGGAAGTTTAAAAAGGAGTTAAAAAATTATTTATTAGCGAAAAAATATGTAGAAAAAACAAATAACAAAACCTTGTCTTTTTTTATTGAATATGATATTGGATTAGTCAAAGATAGAAATGGGGAACATGAAGAAGCTATTGAGATTCACAAGAAAAATTTTAATTTTTCAAAGAGTCAAATGAAATATAAATTCAATTATATATATCTACAATCAATATATGCAATGGCTAATTCATATAATTATTTGAATCAACTAGATTCTGCTAGTTTTTATAATGAACTTGGGTATAAAGAAGCTATTAAACTAGATGAACCTAATGAAAGGTATTATTTTATATTGAGTCAAGGAATAACGCATTTTTTTGACCAAAAATTTAAAATAGCTATTGATAGTCTAACAAAAGCTTCGGTTCATTTTACTGATAACAAAGATATGCCTAACTCATCTGAAGCTTATTACTTTTTAGCAAAATCTTATAAAATGATAGGGCAAAATAGCTTAGCTATAAAATATTTTAAAAAAGTTGATACAATTTTTAAATCAACAGGTGATTTATTACCAATAATTAGAGATACATATCATCAGTTGATTAACTATGCAGAAAATAATAACAATTTAAAACAACAGATTGATTATACAAATCAATTGATTAAACTAGATAGTATTCTTTATACAAATGAAATATATATTAATAAAAATTTAATCAAGGAGTTTGACATACCAAGACTTATTTCGAATAAAGAAAAATTAATTAATGATCTTAAGTTTAAAGAGAAAAAATCAAAATTGTTATTTGTAATCCTAATCACTCTAATAGTTTTGTTTATTTATATTTCAGCTCTTCAATTCTACAAGAGAAGGTTTTACAAAAGAAAATTTGAAGAAATTATTGCTAATGCTGAAGATAAAAAAGTTGATCTAGAGGTCAAACCCCAAGGAATAAAGGTTCCAGAGGAAATAGTAAATTTAACACTTTCTAGGTTGGATGATTTCGAAAAGAATAGAAAGTTTACTAACAAGAACTTAACTCTAAATTTATTAGCTAAAGATTTAGATACGAATACGAATTATTTATCTAAAGTGATTAACCATTTCAAAGGAAAGTCTTTTTCGAATTATTTAAGTGATTTAAGAATAAACTACATTATAGTAAGATTAAAAGAAGATTCAAACCTAAGAAAGTTTACTATAAAAGCTATTGCAGAAGAAGCAGGGTTCAATAACTCAGAGTCTTTTTCAAAAGCTTTTTTTAAAATAAAAGGAATAAAGCCCTCTTATTTTTTAAGAGAGTTAGATAAATTAAAAGATTCAAAATAGTCGAAATTCATAAATATGGACTAATTTGAAGAATACTTTCATTAGTTTTAATTTTATTTATGGTTTATTTGAGACATAATTTTAATACCAAAAATATCATGAAAAAAAACAAATTGAACTTAGAAAAATTTAGAATTCTTGAACTAAAGAACACTTATCATATTAGAGGAGGGGATGGAGATGGAGATGGAGATAATGGGGAAACTGGAAAAAACTTAAAATGTGTTGATAAATCCAAAAAGTTTGTTCTAATTAAAAAAGAAGGTGAAGGAGAAGTAGGAAATTAAATTCATAAGAAGCGAGTATTTTTAAATATTCGCTTCTATCACATTAAAACTTATATCTAAACAAATGTTTTTTAAAAAAATACTAGGTCTAATAGCAGTTTTTTTATTTTTTAGTTGTAACAATATGATTAAAAGGGATTTTATAGTTGTAAATGAATCTCAATTAAAAGCAAAAAAAAACAATCTTTCCGAGGACGAAAAAAAATCTTGGTTTTTAATGGATATAATAAAAGATTCCATTCCAGGATTAAGTATTGAAAGAGTGCATGATAGTATTGATTTTTCAAAAACTAATAAGAAAGTTTTAATAGCAATTCTTGATTCTGAAGTAGATATTAATCATGAATATTTAAAAAATAATATTTGGGGAAATAAAAATGAAATAGCCGAAAACAATTTGGATGATGATAAAAATGGTTATGTAGATGATGTGAATGGATGGAATTTTTTAGGTAGTAATGATGGGGAAAATAATTCATTTACAAGTTATTCTTTTACTAGAGTAATTAAGAAATTTGAAAACAGGTTTAATGATACTACATCATTAAACTTTAAAGATTCTGTAGAGTATAGAATGTTTATTAAAGCAAAAGAAAGGTTTGATAAAAAGGGTGAGTTTGCTAAAGAAGATATTGAATATTCAAATATGCTTGTTACTACATTGAATAGAGTTGATAGTGTTTTAAATACATATTTTTTAAATCAAAAATATTCGCAAGAATCTTTAGATAGTTTAAAAGAAAAATATTCTCAAGATGAAAATTTACAGGAGTGTATATTAATAAAATCTAACTTTATTAAGTATGGTTTCTCTAGGGAGTACGTTGATAATTATAGAACTCAGGCACAAGAAAGAGTTTCTAAACTTTTAAATCTAAATTATGATGATAGGGCATTAATAGGAGATAATCCAGATGATGTTAATGATATTTATTATGGAAATAATCTAGTCGATAATAATATAAACCTATTTACGCACGGAACTAAAATTGCTGGATCAATTATAAGCATTAATGAAAATGTCGAAATAATGCCTGTTTGTATATCTCCTTTTGGAGATGAAAGGGATAAAGATATTGCAGTAGGTATCAAATATGCAGTTGATAACGGAGCAAAAATTATCAATATGAGTTTTGGAAAAGAATTTTCATTAAACAATCAATGGGTTTTAGGTGCTATGAAATATGCAGAACAAAAAAATGTATTAATTGTTTCTTCGGCGGGAAATTCAGGTTACGATTTAAATAAGGTTAATAGTTATTATCCTAATGATAATATTGATAATGGTGAAGAAGTAGTTGATAATTTTATTTTAGTTGGAGGTATTTCAAGAAAATTAGATGATAACCTTTTGTATTATGATAGTAATTACGGTAATATAGATGTAGATTTTTTTGCTCCAGCTGAAGATATTTATACTACTTTCCCAAATAGTAAAAAAGGCTTTGATAGTGGTACTTCTTTGGCTTCTGCTCTTACATGTGGTGTAGCTAGCTTAATATATCAGAAATATCCCAACCTAAAACCTTCAGAAGTAAAATCTATTTTAATGAGTTCTGGAATCACGTTAAACATAGAGGTTAAAACACCTGTAAAAGGAGATAAAAAAAGAAAAACTCCTCTTAGTAAACTTTCTAAATCGGGAAAAATATTAAATGCATACAACGCCTTAATAATGGCAGAAAATATCTATGGAAGATAATGGTTGGAATAAATTTAATTAAATACTATTTTTTCAATTCCAATTAAAACATTCTATCGAATGTGTTCTTATTTCTTATATAAAAACAATAGACCATCATAAATTGCTCTTGATAAAACTGAATGATGATTTGTCTTTTTTATAGGTGAAAAGTTATAATTGAAATTTTTTATTTCTTTCTGAGTTATCATTTCGCTTAAAGTATTATTTGATTTGACTGTTGCTTTTACTTCATCTGTTCCATAACTATGGTATAACTTTATATCAGTTTTAGATTTAAGTAATTTCCAGAAAAACTCTTCGCTAACTATTTCTGAGGAATTCCAAGATAAGGATGCAGATATTAGAAGTAAGTCTTGAAATAATTCAGGACGATTTTTCAAAGTATAAAAACCAAATAGTCCTCCAAGCGAATGTCCAAGTAATCCTTTTCTCTTATTTAGATTTGGGTATTTATTTTCAATAAAGTTTATTATATCATTCTCTAAAAAATCTAAAAATAAGTTCGCTCCACCAGTACTGTTTTTATTAAATAGATTTCCTGCTCCTGATGTGATAGTAATTTTCATCTTATTCTTTTCATCTTTTTCTTTTAGTTTATCAAGAAGTCCTAAGTTTTGAAACGGAGTAGGAGTGAAATCCATATTTCTTTGTGTATTCCAATCTTTTTCTGAACCATGCAAGGAAACTCCAACAAAAACTATATTCTCAACATAATCACATAAATCTAGAATTGTATAAGAACCTAAAACTATTTCAGTAAGCCAGTAAGCATCTAAGTAATAAAGTGTTTTATATTCTTTATTAGGATCGTAGTTTCTTGGGAAAGTTACTTTTAATAAATATTCATCATTGTCTGATGAGTAAATTTTATGACTATCGGTTTTATAACCCAATTCATTTTTTTGCCCGTAGATATTTGTAAATAAAAAGGAAAGGATAACTATTATAATATTCTGTTTCATGAATTTTTGGTTGTTTATTATGACAAATATCGAAAAACTTAAAACCTAGACATTTTAAATTGAAATCTATCAAATATAAATATTTTGTATTTTTCGGTTATTAATAAATTGCGTTTTCTTGCGTTAAATTGCGGCAATTACAATATTAATTTAGCTTACTTTTAAACGATTGATTTTTAGTTGTTTTATTGCTATAGGTTAAATTGCGCTTTTTTGCGTTTTCTATTGCGCTATTGTTGATATGCATTTACACTTAAGACAATTTTTATTAAGAGCTTGATTTACAATGTTTATTGTGTAAGTGTTTTTGATTGCGCTTTTTTGCGTTTTTATTATATACTATAGATATGAAATTGATACTATTTGCTATTGGAATTTTAGCCCTTTTTGTTTTTGTGTTCGTGAAACATAACAGGAAGCCAAAGTCTACAGAGAAAGAGGCAGAATTAAAATTGCGCTATGAGCAGTTTAAGATTGAAAAGGAAAAGAAAGAAAGAGTTCAAAAAGAAAAATTAATAAGCAGGAAGCCCAATAGTATTTTAAAGCTTCAACAGGCTAAGTATAGTCAATATGAAATTTCTTCAACCATCATTAAAATGTTTGATGATTTAAATTATCATATTGAAATAGGCGACACATTAGATGATATCGAAATTAAGAAAATTGAACAACATTTAGGTTTTGCATTACCAAAATCATATAAAACATTTCTAAAGTATTTTGGAGATGGGGGAGAGTGGATATATGCTAATAATGTTGATAGTATTAAAGAATATGTTTTCTTAAAAGACTACAGAAAAGATTTAGGAAACACTATTGAACTTGTTGGAGAAAGAGAAGTAAAAGTAGAATCCTTATTATGTTTAATGACAGAAGATTCTAATGGAGGTGCTTGGGTTTGGTTAACAGATGAAGAAAAGGAAGATAACGAATGGTCTTTAGCCTATTATAGCATGCAACGTAAGCAATTGTTTTATAAAGTGGAAAACTTTACTGAATGGTTAAAAATTTTAGTGAAATGTAAAAATGAGGTTATTACAGAATTAGATAAAGATTTTATATTGGAACTTGGCTAATAGTTGGTATATATGTTGTTGAATTGAAAAAGAATAATTTAGAATTTAAGTATGAATAAGAATAAGTTGATAAAAGAAAATTTAGAGTACCATTTAAAAAATTCGGTAGAATTATTAAGAGGTGATTTTTCTTACCCAAAGCTTCTTGAAAAAGAGTTAATTAATGTTGATAAAATAAAATGGTTTGCTAACCCAGAAGTTGATATTGAAAGCTTTAAAAAAGAATGGAAAAACAATATTAAAGAATTACTGAACGATACTCATCTACATAAACAAATAGATAATATAATTTGTGATTTGATAGATATTCGTCACTCTTTGTATCAGCAGCAAATTGAAAATCAACTTAGGGAAAATTTCACTAATATTTCTTCGAATATATCTAACGATAATAGTTTTCAATTAAATATACTTTTTATGGAACATAATTATGATCCAGAAGCTTATTTCTGTGGGTATGATGATCCTGATTATCAATTTGAATTATTGTCTGGTCAAGAATATTTAAAATATAATCATGACAAAGATTTGTTTAATGGAGTAGGAAGGTTTGATTATACATCGTTTTTAAGTCCTATATTAAACTTTGAAAAGGAGTTAGGAGAAGATAAAGTTGATATGATAAATGAAGCTTTAACCGAAGGTTATTATTTGGAAGAAATAAAGAAACTATTTTTATTAAATACTTTTTATGGAATTCATTTATCTATGGATAGACTAACAGACACCATACGAAAAATGGATATACCTTTACGAGATGAGGTATTCATTTTTGCTAATGAACATGATTGTGAACAGTTGAATGTTTTTGTTTTATAGGTCTTTGCGTTTTTTATAAAATTATTTATTCTTCAAAGTAATCTAAATCTATTTTTTTAATTTGAATTGTTTCTGCCACTTGTACTCCTAAATTATATTCTATTGCTAATTCTGTAAGTTCTTTACCATCTATTAAAACTATTTTTTGTTGTTTGCTATCTTGAGCAGTTTGTATAGCACTAGAAGAAAACCTACTTGTAGTTAAAAACACTCCTTTATTCACACCTTGTAAAGCTAAAGAACCAATAAAGTTTCTTATTTCTGGTGAACCAACTGAATTATTAGTAAAACGTTTTGCTTGTATATAAACATTTTCTAAACCTAAACGATCTTGAGAAATAATTCCATCTATTCCATCATCTCCAGACTTACCAGTATGTTGCGATGCGTCCTCTCTAAATTCTCCGTACCCCATTTTTTGTAACAATCGAATAACAAAATTTTCAAAATATTGAAAAGAGTTTTCTTTTAGTTTATCCAATAGTTCTGTTGCTAACTCATTTTTTAATTCAGTAACAGTAGCTGCTAAAACTTCTTCAGGTGTTTGTTCTTCTTTATTAGTGTTTTCTTTTTGTTTAACACCAGTTTCACTAAAGGTTTTACGCCACTCCTGATATTGAGGAAATTGCTCTAGTTCTTTCATCCGTAATTTAGATGGATTAGTATCTAAAAACTTTTTTCCGTCTTCAGTTATTTTGTAAACTCCTCTTTCTGGGTATTTGATTAAACCTGCTTTTTTTAAATAACTTCGAGTCCATCCAACTCTATTTCTAAACAATCCCATTTGACCGCTAGGAACTTTTATTTTTAAATGCTCTTGAGTTAACTTAAAGTGTTTAGCCAAAGCTTGCATTACCTCGTTTAATGTTTTAGAATTACCATCCGCTAATAATTTTAGCATAGGCAGCATAATGGTTTGAAAGTCTGGTATTTGGTTCTTTAACACGTTGATTTTATTTATAAGTTTCTTTTAAAATAGGATTAGCCATACTTGTTTTACCATACGATTCTTTACCTGTTTTATGGCAATAGTTTTCAGGATAATCGTAATTTCCATAAACATCCCACATACGGAAAGCACTCAATGAAAATGGTTTTTGAGGATTGAAAGGAATTTCTCTTCTGGTTCTAATACAATATCCTATCTCTTGTTGTTTATCATTCTTTTGACTGTAAGTATTAGAGTCTTTTGAAGTGGTATTCAAATTTGAAACAAATGTTTTTGGAGTTTGAGTAAAACTAAAACTTTCCTCTTCTGCAATAATTTCTCTTATTGGTTTCGTACTATATTTTTTCTCAATAGATGTTTCTGTTTTTAAATCAAAATCATTAAGGGGCTTCTTATCATAATCTTCGCTATTATTAAAAAAGACAGTGGAAATATCAAAAATAATTTTTGAGTCTTGATATTTTTTACTCAACCCCAAAAGACCTTTAGAATAAACAGGTTTCTTTAAAAAGATAACATCAGATTTTTCAAATAATAATTTATCAGTAAACGTTTCGGTATCTCGAAAAAGGTTATCGGTACTTAAAAGACTATCTTTAAAATGAACTCCATATTCTACATTATTAATCATCGAATAATCATAAAGATTTAAAGATGTAATTAATCCTTCATTTTCATTGCAATAGTGTTTGGCATGTAAATCTTTGTTGTAAAGAATAGTAATGTTTTTAAATTCTGTGAAGTATTCAAAGTCTTCTTTGCAGATACTACTATTTCTACTTTCTTCATTCTTCCCGAAAAGAAGAAAAAAGTCAATATCATGGTGATTTTTAACTTTTTCTAAAATGTTTTTAACGTAATTATCTAATTTAATAAACGGAGATATTATGATTATGTATTTTTTAGCATTCCAAATAATATCTGTTAACTTGTCTTCTAGTTCTTTTCCGGTTAAAAATTTACTCATCTTTCTTTAGTATTTTTCGGGGTTTTTGCAATAATTTTTTTAATATCTACCAATAAGAGGTTTTAGTTTTTTAGCTAATTGTTTTTCTAGTATTACAATAAGATGTTTCATTTCATGATCAAATTCAATGTAATTTAATACAATTTTACCATAAATAGTAGGGTTATACCAATGATACAGCTGCATACCTGCTGTTTTTTCGCTTACATTATATCCTAAATGAGTTACCAATCTTCCCCAAAAAGCTTTTTCAACTTTACCAACGTATAATATTTTACTACTGTAGTCTGGTTTTGTTTTATAAGAAGAAGTGTTTCGATATATTGCTTCTCCTTTTTTAGTACGTTCTCTATATTCTTCGTAATGTCTTCTAAGTTCAATGTTATAAGTATTGTTCATTAACTCGAACCAATAAAGAGTAGGTTTGTTTTGATTTCTTAAAAAGCTAAATTCCTCATTTAGTTGAGTAACATCCTCATCTGCTAAAAACTTTTCATTGAAATACTCAGCACCTATTTCTATAGTTTTAATTTGGCTGCTATTTAAAGCTAATTGAGCATCCTGTAATTTTTTAATTGAACTATTTATAAACTCATTTAATATTTCTTTCATTTTCTTCTTTTAGCTTTTTATATAAAGATTGCTTCGTCCCTCGCAATGACGTTACGAGTTTTCTACTATTGCGATTTCTTCTTCGGTTAACCCATACAACTCATACACCATTTGGTCTATTTCTTTGTCTGTTTCGTTAATTTGGGTTTGTAACTCTTGTGCTTTTTGTTTGTTTTCTTCAAAGAGGTCTAACCACTCAAACTCGTCTTTTTTGGTTAAGGTTGGTATCTCGACTGCGCTCGAAATGACACCTTCTGCAACTTGTTTAGCACGTAGTTTGTTATTGGCTTTTATGGCTTTGTTAAGCTCTTTTATAAAGTCTCCAAAGTCTAACTCGTACCAGTTTTGGAGTTTTTTGGATAGTTTTTCTAGTTGGAATTTTTGCTTTAAATAATTTTGAAGTTTTATTAAAACATTGTTTAATTCCTTATTGAAATCAATCATACTAAATGAAAGATTATGTAAGTAATCCACATTAGAAGATATTGGAAATTTTATTTGCTTAAGATAATCGCCTTTAACAGCTAGGTTTAAAAATTTTGTTGCGAATAAATAGTTTAATAACTTAGAGTTTAAGATTGATAAAAAATAGTAAACACTTACCTTATCTGTAGTCGGAGTTAAAAATATTATACTTTCCATACCATATATACCAGTATCATCTATTGTCGCAACTAATCTAGTTTTTAAACTCTCATTCCTTGTTCTTTGTAATAAGATTTTAGGAGTTTTATCTAATTCAGATTTATCTCTCGGCCATTGCAAAGAATACCACTGTATAACACCCCTCAAACATTCTCTTCTTTTTTCTAATTTTTGTCTAAAAGGTAATAGCCACTTTTTTGATAAAGTATATTTTTCTATATCAATTTCATTATTTAAATAAAGTATTTTTTTAGAGTCATCTTTGATTATCCATTTACCTATATCTCTACCTAAAACAATAGGCTTCAATAAATCCTCATCAATATTAGCTTTTTCAATTTCATCTTCATTCTCAAATATAAAAGAAGCATTATTACCTGTAACTATACCCTGGAAAACATTGAAATAATCTTCAACTTTCACAAAATCCTTGTTAAACAATTTATTGTAAAGCTCTTCATTACTGTACGAGCCAACACTTATAGCATTTTGATATTTTTTGAAATAGTCCAATGGAACACGTTGAATAAGTTTGTTTTCAAAATCTGTAGCGTCTATTAATTTTATTTCTTGGACCTCATCTTTATTAATTGTTAAAATTACAGTATCTACCGTGGCATCTGAAAAAACGTTCCCACCTGTATAACAAGCCTCATATAGCCAATTATTATTTAAAAGCTTATCTCTTATTATTTTATAAGATAAGTTATTCAAAATAACTGATGGAATGATTAAAGAAACCATACCTCTATTCGTTAATTTTTCAATTGCTAAATCAATAAATAAGACAAATAAATCACTTCGTTTATAAAAAGCCTCATATTTCTTTTTGTAATAATCCTTTTCGTTTAAAGGAATTAATTCAACATTTACATAAGGCGGATTCCCAATAATGACATCAAAGCCACCTTTTTCAAATACTTTAGGAAATTGTTCTTGCCAATTAAAGGCTTTGTCTCCTGCTACTGTTTTACTATCTATTAAAGAGTTGCCACATTTAATATTAGAGCTTAAATCATTTAATTTACGCCGTGGTTGTGCGGTGCGTAACCAAAGGGATAGTTTTGCTATTTCTACAGATTCTTCGTTTAAATCTACTCCGTAAATGTTGTTTTCTAAAATAGTGTTTTCTATATCAGGAAACTGAAAACCACCTCCTAATACTTTAGTTTTTAACTCATCAATATATTGATGTTCTGCTATTAAGAAGTTTAAAGCTTGGTTTAAAAATGCGCCCGAGCCACAAGCAGGGTCACAAATGGTGAGCTGTAGTAACCAATCTCTGTAAGAGTCTAATATATCAACTAACTTGGAGATGGTGTTTTTTTGTCTATTCTTTCGTCCTTTAAAATATTCCTCTTCTTTAAAACCTAGTTCGTTTTTCTTTTCTTCGCACAGTTTACCAATGGTATTTTCTACTATGTATTTGGTAATATATTTTGGAGTATAAAAAACACCATCTTTTTTACGTTTGCTTTTTTGTTTATCGAAGTCTGCACCTTCAATTTCGGCATTAACACTTTCTATTTCATTTAAAGAGTTTTCAAAAATATGTCCAAGTATGTTAACATCTACTTGGCTTTCAAAATCATAAGCAGCTAATTTACTAGTGTGTTTGTATAGCAGTTCACTATCAATGTCTAAACTATCCAAGGTTTTATCTTCCTTAAAAAGCCCTCCATTATATGCATAGATTTCGGCTCTGTTTGTTGTTCCTGCTCTTCCTTGGTCTAAATGAGTAAAATATTGTTTGAATAGGTTATATAGAGGTCTATCATCACCAAAATCTACATCGGCTTTCCATTTATCTAATATTTGTTGTGTACTATTTGGAGGTAATAAACCTCTATCCTCTGCGAAAAATATAAATAGATAACGGTCTATTAGTTTTTGAGATTTTTTAAATAGCGTTAGCTTAACATTCTTCTCTAGCTTTAATAATTCAGTCTTTTCTTCATCTGTTAAATCATTAGCTTGTTTTGTAGCTATTTGTAATGACGCATTATTTTTTAAAGTTTTAGCATTTCGTTTAACTAAGTCTCTGTATAGCTCTCTCTTAAATAATGAATAGTCTTTATAAAATTGTTTCGTTATTTTTTCTTCTTCAACTACAGAAGCTTCTTTAATTTTTAATGGTGTATTACTTAATATATTGTCTTTTTGTAAACAAATGTATAATAGAGAAAAACGCTCAGGAGTAAGTTCAAATAAGTTAAACTCTTCAAATTCTGTGGCATCATTAATGTAAAAACGAAGCTTTTCGAAATTAGAAGTAATTACATAAATACATCCTTTCTGGTTGGCTTTATAATCAAAAGCTTGTTTACGAATGCTTTCTAAATCTTTAGTTTTAGTTCCTTTTAATTCAATAACTCCAATAGCAATATCGTTATCTAAAATAGCACCATCAGCTTTTCTAGCATTGTTTTGGTTCTTATACTCAGCAACTAAATTGAAATGCTCTTTTGGTTTCAGTGTATAATCAAGTACGTTTACAAACAATTCCGTTAAAAATATTCCTTGGTACTCTTCTTCTTTACTACTTCTAATATTATCTTGAATAGTTGGGTTTAAAAAATACTTGCTATATTTTTTATAAGCCTTAGAAATTGCTTCACTATTTTGTAATTTTAGATAGTGTTTAAGTACAGATGGTTGATATAATGCCATGAATAGCTATTTTTTGGGTTTTTAAAAATAGTAATATTAATGAGAAGTTGCAGTATTTATTTGTAATAATAATGAGCAAACTTGACACTATATTTTATTTTGTTAACGCAAAAAAACTTAAACAAAATTATTTAAAGAATATGAAATTGATGTTTCTGTTGAGATGTTGATTTTAGTATGGGAAGTCTTAAAAATACTTAGTGTTTAAACTCAACAACAAATCAACAGTCCGTCAACAACTGTTGTTGATGAACTGTTGAACCTTTGTATACTCGTGAAAGCATCAGTTTTACTCACAAATTGGATGTTTTGTCAACAATCAACGAATTATCTAAGAAATCACTTTTCAAGAACTCATAATATCTCCCTTTTTTTGTTTCAAAATCAACAATTGTTTTTTGGGAGGTGTTGAGCGTTAGAAAGTGTTTTTTATAACTTCCGTTATAAGGTTCAAGTTTATAATCATTTTTTAAGCATTTTGATATTCTTGAGCGATTTGTTCTTACTCCTTTATTTAGTTTTTCAAATAAATCTGTAGCAGTATAACGCAAAACATCAACTTCAAACGCAACAAAATCATCAACTATAATTTCTCTAATTTCTTGACTTAAATATGTTTTATTTCCTTTTACAACCTTATCTAATGCGGGTGTATAAATTTGTTGTTTAGTGAACCACATTCTAGTTTTTCTTTCCGATACTATTCTTCGATTGTTTAAATAATATAGAAAATGAGGAATTTCTTCTTTTAACTTTTCAAGCATATCAACATCTTCAACTTGAAAAGAGTTTACCTTAATAACCCAATAGCGAATTTCGTTTTCATCTATTTGAATAAAATTTTCTTCATTATTAGAACACAAAATAAACTTTCCGAAAAAATTAGTTTCAAATTTATCTTTTCCTTTAGATTCTACTTTGTAAGAACCAGCGGTAGAGAGATTCTTAATTCGTTCACTATCTTCTCTTTTATCTAAAAGAACTTCATCAACAGAAATAATAAGTTTAGATGCCCAATCACTGTTAAATCTACTTCTAAAATCTTCATTTTTATTTATAGTCATATTACCTTGAAAAATCAATTTTAACCATTTTAAAAATGAAGTTTTACCTGTGTTTCTAGAATTACTTACTAAGCAGAGAATGGGTAATATTTGCGTGGGCATTTGCCATAAAATAGTAAGGTAATCTAAACCTAATTCATATTGCTCTTGAAAAATATGTTTTAAAAATTCAACGGTTTTATCAAATGAACCTTTTGAGAGTTTATGTTCGATTTTTTCATATTGATTGTAGAAAGAACTGATTTCTTGTTGATAATTTTGATGATCTGGAATTGTAATAAAGCCATCATACTTTTTTATCATATTTAAATAATCTTTTCCTTTATCTGTAATTAGTTCTCCTTTTGTCCATTTGATTAATGTTTTATTTGTATCACCGCTAAATAATGGGACGTTACAAATCTTAAAATAATCCGTTCCTATTCTAACATACTCCATAACTTTTACAATTTTAATTTAATTAAAGGTCTATTAGGAATAGAAGTTTCTTTCCAATCAAAAACAATGTTTACACCCGTAACTGATTTATCCGATTTAAAACAAGAGTCTATTTCTTGTTCAAGAAGTTGCCATTTAAATCTTGGGTTATATATTGCTAAATCTTTTATCTTTTCTATTTCTTGTGTATAGAAGTCCAAATGCTTATTTAGTAAAAAATCCGCTAATCTGTTTATCTTTAGTTTACTAATTTCAGATTGTACATTATCAGCAATAAGAATCAAATTATTAGTAAAATCTTGATTTTGTAAGTTTAAATCTTCCATATTAACGTCTATATTTTAAAGATTTTACTTCCTGTAGTGTATTATCCAAACTTTCTAAGTTTATAACAATTCTTCTACCAATTTTAGAAGCTTCAATGGTACCTCTTTTAATATAATTTCGAATTGTTAATTCTGAAACATTTAGTCTTTTAGCAGCTTCTTTAACAGTTACATTTTCTTTTTCAGGATTTAGTTTTTTATTTATTAAATCTTCAAGTGAATTTATTCTAGTTGAAACAGCTGTATCAATGATTTTAGTTAGCTCTTCCTGTGTTGTTAAGATTATACCTTTCATAATATATTTTTTAAGAATTAAAAACACATCATATTCAGTAATTGCTTATATCCATGGATTGAATATTTATGTTTTGTTACCACAAAGATTGTGTGTTTAGTGATAAAATAAAAGGTATAATCAATGGTTTAATGGTAGCTAAATACCATTAAATGCTTTTTTAAATTGTTGTTTTGAAGTGGTTTATGTTTTTATTTCTTCTTTTTTTAGCATTTAGTTTGGTGGAGATTATTTAGAGTTTTTGTATCTAACTAGTACTCTTTTAAACTTTTCTATGTTCTTGATGCTTTCAATTTTCTTTAAAATCTCATCAATTATTTGCTGTTTTTCAAAAGAAGGTTTGTCGGATGCATTAACACCTTTATAGAAATATTGATATTTGGTAAAATTTGTATTTGCTTTTTGTATATCTTTTTCGATTAAGCACTCAGATGTTAAAGCTAGTATGCGAAAATACTCAGTACTTAAACTATGCAATCCAGAATCTTTAAATTCATGTAAAAGAACATGAAGTAAAATCATTTTTTCATTTTGTGTTAAGTGATAAACAGAGTCTTCTTTCTTTTTAAGTTCTTTCTTTTTAAGTTCTTTCTTTAAATTATTTAATGTATGTAATTCTCTACTTGTTTTAACAACATTTAAAAAATCACCAATTTTTTCAGCATTAAACATTTTTGTTAACTCCTTATTATTTTTATCTAAAAAAGAAAAGTAATCGTATATCGCTTGTCTTTTAGCAAAAGCACTTATAAACTCTTGATACTCTATTTTTTTACTATTATCCTTCAGGAAATTATTGAAAGTGTTTTTTACTTCATCGTTAATTAATGATATTGTAACTTCGGAAGTGTAGTGATTTCTGAAGCCTTCTAATGTTCTTTTACAGCTTTCAAAAATACTTCTATCTGTTTTTATTGAACTAGATATTAACTCAACCTCTTCAACTAAAGGTTGTGTATTTAATTTCTCGGCTTTTATAAAAGTGTAGTTTGTGGTGTAGTAACTTTCAAATTGCGCTTTTGCGTTAACGCAAATTGACGCAAATTTTGAATTATATATTTCAATAAACTGTTCTCCGTAATTCATAGTATTTTTTTAGATTTCGATATTAAAAGTATCATTAACCGCATCTTTAACATCTTCGTTTGATATTTGATAATACTGATTCAGTGTTTTCATATCATTATGTCCAGATATTTCTGCGATTAGTTTATCACTTTTTCCGTTTCTTTTCATCATTGTAATAAAAGTTCTCCTAGCAGTGTGAGAACTGATTCTTTTATAAAAAGGCATTTCTTCGCGAAGTACTTCTTTACCTCTTGTAGACGTTTTTACAACATTATGTGTATATCCAGCTTCTTTAAAAACTTCTTTTACATAATCATTGAATTTTTGATTTGCAATCAAAGGTAAATTATAATCATATTTGTTTAAAACATGAAGAGCAATGTTGCTTAAAGGAATTTCCCTACTTTTTTTACCTGATCCTTTTTCTTCTTTAAGTAATAATGCTTTTCCGTTTATTGTGTTTTTTGATACAAATTTTAACTCACCAAATCGCATTCCTGTCACACATGAAAATATAAAAACATCTTTTACTTTTTCTAACTTTTTAGAGGGCATTTCTGTTTGTAATAGAAGTTCTAAATCTTCTTTTCTTAACGCAATTTGATTGGTTATTACTTTTGGTTTCTTTTTGAAGTTTATAAAATCAGCCTTATAAGTATGACCATTTTTTAAAGCCCAAAAAAGAAATGTTTTAACCAATCCAACATTTCTAGTAAAAGTATTATTAATATGTCCTCTATGAACCATACAGAAGTCTGTAAACTCGGTATAAAACTTTTGATTTATAGTATTAAAAGTGATTTTGTAGTTTTTTGTTTTTTCAAAATCTTCAAGTAAAGCCTTAATATTATTATATCTCTTAATAGTTGCTTTAGACCATTCTTGATTTTTTTGCTTGAATAGCATAAATTCATCATAAGCCTCATAAAATTTATTTTTTCCTTTAGCAACTCGTTTAAATTCTTTGTCAAATTCCTTTTTTATTTTTTCAACAGTTAGCTCTTGGTTTGTGTTTTTAAAAGTTTCAGTTACTTGTATGAAAAAATTAGAATATCGATCAAGTTGTCTTTTAATAGTTCTGTGAGAATCGGCTTTTGAAGTTCTACCAGTTAAATTGTTTGGTTGTCTATTTTTAAAATCCCATTCTTCAGGATTAATAGATTCCCCTGTAGAGTAAACAAATCGTTTTCCTTCTTTTTTAAAATAGGCTTTTAAGTAAATTAAAGTTAGCCCATCTTTGTTTTTATCTTTAACATTAAATGAATGCGTCATAGCAAATAGGTGACAATTTAGGTGACAGTAAAGGTAGTATTTGATATATAATTTACCATAAATTAAGTTATAAAAATTTTACAAAATCAGTATTTATAGTAGTTGTAGTGTGGGTTGAGATATAATAAGGTAAAATAAGGTCGATTCTCGGCGTCTCCACAAATAAACCCTGTAAGTATTGTATTTACAGGGTTTGTTGTTTTTGGGTATCAACGTAGATAATTGCAAAATATATACATAAAGTTCACGACAGAAAGACATCCCTATTAAATTCAAAAGGACGCTTTAACTTTATTATTTTCGTTATAAATTTGAGATATTTGATTATCCTAACATATGAAAATTACTTTTTAAGATATAACCTATATGGAATTGAGTTATTTGTTTATTTTATTATTGCTTCTTGTTTTTCTTCAAGATATAAAGGAAAGAAAAGTTTACCTATGGTTGTTGGTATCTACTATAATTCTTAATGGGGTAATATATTATCAGCAAACAATACTTGAGTTATTTCTATTACATATTTCTATCAATCTCATTTTGATTTTATTATTGATGTTACTGTTATTACTGTACGTGAAATTCAAAATGAAAATGAATTTTTCTCAAGCTCTAGGATTTGGAGATATCTTATTTTTCTTAGTTTTTGCCCTTGGTTTTCCTCTGGAAACATTCTTGTATTTATTTGTTGCCTCATTAATTTTTTCATTGATTTTGTTTTTAATAGTCAAACCAATACTAAAACATAAAACAATTCCTTTAGCTGGTTTCCAAGCATTGTTCTTGTTTCTAATTTTATTTATAAATTTGGCGTTCAATATAGTAAACCTATATTCTATTTAAATGAAAGAGAAAAATTTTGATATTTCTACCGATTTGGTACAATTAATTCCTTCTGAGTTAGCGTACCAATACCGTATTATTCCTTGTCAAAAAACAAATGAAATTATTTCATTATTAACAGACAGCAAGGATTTTGATGGTTTAGCGAATGAGTTAGAAATTATTCTAGGAAATAAAATACAGCTTCTTAAAGAAGAAGAAGGTAATATAAATAAGTATCTATTATCTAATTATCGACAAAGAAACAAAGATACGAGTACCTTGACTTATTCAGATGATTTTTTGTTGAATATTATTCATGAAGCCAAGGAAATAGGAAGTAGTGATATTCATTTTGAAGCTTTTGAAGAACAAAACAAAGTTCGATTCCGAATTGACGGAAAACTAATAGAAAAATATTTAATTTCTTTAAGCGAGTATCCTAAAATTATCAACCGATTAAAAATCATGTCTGGAATGGATATCTCTGAGAAGAGACTTCCTCAAGATGGTAGAATTAACATTTCTACTTCTTATGAAGACTTTGACATTCGTGTTTCATCTCTACCTACTTTGCATGGAGAAAAGTTAGTACTTCGTATCTTATCTAAAAATAATGTTGCAATTCAATTAGAAAAACTTGGTTTTAACGGAGACGAATTAAAGACCTATAAAAAGGCAGTAAAAAAACCAAATGGTATTATTTTGATCTCAGGACCCACAGGTTCAGGAAAAACAACAACTTTATACGCAACACTTAAAGAACTTAACAAAGAGGATACAAATATTTTAACTATTGAAGACCCTATTGAATATACTTTAGAAGGCGTAAATCAGGTACAGTTAAAGGAAGATATTGGATTAGATTTTGCGAGTACGTTGAGAACATTTTTACGCCAAGATCCAGATGTGATTATGGTTGGAGAAATTAGAGATGTTGCAACTGCAAACATGGCTATTAGAGCTGCATTAACAGGTCATTTAGTGTTATCTACAATTCATACAAATTCGGCTTGGGGAACAATTTCTAGATTAATAGACATGGGTGTTCCGTCTTTTTTAATTGCTAGCACTTTAAATGTGAGTGTAGCACAGCGTTTAGTAAGAAAATTGTGTGATAATTGCAAAATAGAAGTAACTACTGAAGTTGATGATATTCCTGAAGAGTTATTTAATGAAGGAGTTATTAAAACGCATTTTAAGTCTGTTGGATGTGAACATTGTTATCAAACTGGTTACAAAGGAAGAAAAGCTATTTACGAGATAATTCCAGTTACAAAAACAATCGAAAAAGCAATCAAAAAAGAAGAATTAGAAATTGAAGAATATTTAGTTGAAAACAATATCAAAACTTTAAAAAGTAATGCCATTCAACTAATTAAAGATGGAGTTACTTCTGTTGATGAAGTATATTCTTTATTAATATCTTAGTGATGAATAAGCAAAGAAAAACCTACATTTTACTGGCGGCTGTAATTATTATTTGGAGTATAGTTGGATTTCAAATTTTTGGATATTTAAATTCAGGTGAAGAGGAGTTAACTGAAGTCAATTATAAGAAATTTACACCAAAACAAGGCAAAGAAAAAGAGTTATACACGGTAGCTACTCATGGAAGAGATCCTTTTTTAGGAAGATATAATCAGCCTAAAAAGAAAATTGTTAGAACAGTTAAGAAAGAAAAGGAGCCTATTATTTTTCCAAGAATTCAGTACAAAGGTTTTATCAAAAATAAAAACAAAAAGTTGTTCATTCTTACAATTAATGGAGCACAGAAAATACTGCAAATAGGCCAAGTTTTTAATGATGTTAGAGTAGTTTCTGGTAATAATAGAGAGGTAACTCTTAAGTATAAAGGAGAAGTGAAGAGTTTCTCAAAATAGGGACTTATGTTTAGTAGCAATACAAAAGTAAAAGCAGGAGCTTTGCAATATGTGTTAGTTATTGCAATAATCATACTAATCATTTTATTTTCATTTATACAGCTAATACAGTTACAACAAAAATTGGCTACTAAAAATGTGCTTTACCAAAAAGCAATTAGCAATAATGTAAATGGTTTTAAGTATCTATCAAAAAATACTGGTGTAAGTGATGAGATTAAATTTTCAGAAAGTTTAAATGAAAACAACTCAGTTGTTAAAAGTAATTGGGGTGCGTTTGATATAGTTAAAATTTCTTCTAAAGTTAATAAGGAAACTTTTGAAAAAATTGGAATGATGGGAAATATCAATTCCGAAAGAAAAGCATTGTACTTAACTGATAATTTTACTCCACTAGTAGTTGTCGGAAATACAAGAATAACAGGTACAGCTCATCTTCCAAAAAGAGGTGTAAAAAGCGGAAACATTGCTGGTAACTCTTACTATGGTTCTAGTTTAGTGTATGGAGCGATTAAAGTAAGTAATTCTAGTCTACCTAAAAATTCATCAATAAAACAACTTTCCTCGTTTACTACAAATCTTTTAAGTAAAGATTTTAAAGATATTGAGCTTAGAGAAGGAGAAAAGTTGGTCCAATCTTTTAAAGATGCAACATTACTTTATAAAGATTATGAAAGCATTACACTTCAAGATATTTCTTTAAAAGGAAATATAATTATTGAGTCGTTACGTAAAATCATAGTTACTAAAGAAACCGACTTACAAGACATTATTATCATCGCCCCTGAAATTGAAATTCAGTCTGGTGTTAAAGCCACTTTTCAAGCATTTGCAACTAAGAGAATACAGGTTGGAAGAAATGTAGCTTTATCTTATCCTTCTTGTCTAATTTTAAACTATAAGGCTACCAAAATAGAAAAGGATCATCATATTTTAATAGAACCCGGAGCTATAGTTAAAGGAGGACTTTATTTTTTACATGAAAAATCTGAGGAAAGAAATTTAGAGCCGCAAATTAAGTTAGACACAAATACGAAAGTCTTCGGAGAAGTTTTTTGTGAAGGAAATACCGAATTGTTAGGGGAAGTAATTGGAGAAGTTTCTACAAATAACTTTATAACAAAACAAAAGGGGAGTACATATATTAACCATATATATAATGGTGTAATTAATGCTAAGGAATTGTCTGAAGAGTATGTTGGTTTAACTGGAAATACAAATAAAAGAGGAGTTTGCAAATGGTTGTATTAAAAAAAGTAAAAGCATCTTCTCTAAATGAAGTATTAGTCGCAACAATAATTATTGTTATTGTTTTTGGAATTGCGATGGGAATTCTTAGTAATTTATTGAAAAATATTAGTGTTAGAGATAAGTACAATCAAAATTCTGTTGTGAACGAACTTATGTACCAATATCAAAGTAAAAAATTGAAAGTGCCTTACTATTTTAATGATGGAAAATATGATATTGCAGTAGTAAAAGAAGAGAATGCAGGGATTGATTGGATAAGTTTTGAAGTTAGATCTAAAAGAACTAATAAAACATTATCTAAAAAACTAATAAGCAATGAATAAAGTTAAAGCATTTACATTAACTGAGTTAATTGTGGTAATGATTATTTCTACAATTGTTATTTCATTAGCCTATGTAGCTTTAAGTATGGTAAAAAAACAAGTTGGCCATATTCAAAAGCGAACTATTTCAAAAGAAGAGTTATTGAGCTTAGAAAAGGTATTACATAGAGATTTTAATAGTTTTGGTATAGCCGATTTTACTAATTCAGAATTAAGATTTAATAACCCAATTGATTCAATAAAATATATAATTGAAGACAATTATATTTTACGTAATAATGATACTTTTCACGTGCCTCTAAGAGAAGTAGTACTTTTTTTAGATGGTCAGAAAGTTCAAAAAGGAAAAGTAGATGCTTTACGATTTACAACTAAAAACTTAACAAATCGAGCAACGTTTATTTATACAGTAAAGGATGCCGCATTTTATCTAAACAATTAATTATGGGTTTTGAAATAAAGAATTTTAAGAATACAAAAACCAAAGATGGTTTAGATATAAATGAACTTTTAAAGAAAGATATTGTTCTTTTTGGGTCATCTTTTTCTAACAAAAAGAAGGAAGCTTTTTATACTGAACTGTATGTTTTGTTGCAGGCGGGCTTAGAATTAAAAGATGCTTTAGATTTAATAGCAAAAGAGCAAAGAAAAGAAAAAGACAAACAACTTTTTGAAAGTATAATTACTGAATTAATATCAGGTAAGAATTTTTCAGAAGCTTTAAAAGAACAAAACAGTTTTTCGGATTACGAGTTTTATTCAGTTCAAATAGGAGAGAGAACAGGTACGTTGCACAAAGTTATAGAAGAGTTAAGCAATTTTTTTAAACGAAAAAATGAACAACGAAGAACTATAATCGGAGCATTGTCTTATCCTTTAATTATACTATTCACAGCCATTTTAGCTGTTGTATTTATGATGCAGTTTGTAGTGCCTATGTTTGCTGATATTTTTAAGCAAAATAAAGTAGAGCTTCCATGGATTACGAGTAAAATTATAGGTGCTTCAAACTTTTTCAGAGATTATTATTGGGTATTTATTGTTATGATTCTTGTCTTCTTTGTTGGAAAAATAATTGTGAAAGATAAGTTATGGTATAAAAAGATATCTTCATCATTTCTATTAAAAATTCCTTTTGTAGGAGAGTTTTTCAGAAAAGTAAAAATAGCGCAATTCACACAAGCAATTTCATTATTAATAGGTGCGAAAGTTCCATTGCTAAGTGGAATTCAGCTAACTCAAAAAATGATAACTTTTTATCCTTTACAAAATGCTTTAATAGAAATAGAGTCAGATATTCTTTTAGGAAAATCATTATCGGAAAGCATGAGTAGTCACCCAATTTTCGATTCAAAAATGAGTTCTCTCATAAAAGTTGCCGAAGAAACCAATCAGAACCAAGTTATTTTTGAAAGGCTTACAGAACAGTATAATAAAGAAATAGAGTATAAATCTAAAATGTTAAGTTCTGTGCTAGAACCAATAATTATTTTGTTTTTAGGCGCAGTAGTGGCTACAATTTTAATTGCTATGTATATACCGATGTTTAACTTAAGTACCGTTATCGGTTAGTCTTTTACAATTTCTTTAAGTTTTTTATTTTGATCGATTTCCCAGACGTTAAACGTTCCATCACCGTCAAAATCAGTAACTGCAGTAGCTCGTGCTTTAAATGAATTTGCTGAAGCTTCTATAATTTCATAACTGTAAAAAGCACTTCCTCCTTGGTTTATATTTATTGGAGGTTCAAAATCAATATCATTAAAACTGTTAGAGTATTTAGAGTTCATGTAATGGTAATCAAGTTGTAATCCATGTAGATGACCCAATTGAATTTTTGCTTCTGTACTTTTAGATTTTGTTACCAAGTTCATTAAATTCGGAGTAGCAATCAATACCAAAATACCAATAATCACCATTACTACCAATAACTCCTGTAGGTTAAAGGCATTAACTTTTTTATTTAAAACTTTCAATTTCATGTCAATAAGATGTATTTTTTCTAGCTGCAAAATTATAAAAAAGAAATTATTTTATACTTTTACACCCATTTTTAATTTATCTATTATGAAAAAGATGGTTTTAGTGGTGTTCTTCGCAACATTACTTAGTAGCTGTGAAGCTATTTTTGTGGATAATATTTCTGACGATACCGTAGAAGTATTAGCCCCTGTAAACGAAACAGTAATGGCGGCAGGAACTATTACTTTTTCTTGGAAAACTTTAGAAGGAGCAGATGCATATAAAGTTAGAATTGCAACTCCCAACTTTTTAAATGCAACACAAATAGTTGCTGATACATTGGTAACAAAAACTTCATTTACGAACATATTAGAAGCAGGTGAATACGAATGGGTAGTTTATGGTGTAAATTCAGAATACCAATCACTTGAAGAAATATATAGCTTAAATTTAAATTAATTGACATTGAGAAAGAATATGTTAGTAGTAGTGGCATTATTAGTATGCGCTACGTTGTTTGGTCAAATTAAAAGTTCCCGAATACAATTATTAGAAAAACAATTAGATAGTTTACAACAAACGGCCATTCCTCAGTTATCAGAAAAAATAACATTGAGCACCTCAGGAGTTACAATAGCTACAATTCTTGATACTGTAAAGACTGAGAAAAATATTAATTTCATTAATGGTTCTGATTTAACAGACCAACTAGTGAGTTACAATTTTAATGATGTTATTGTAAAGGATTTGTTAATACACATTTGTGAAAAATTTGATTTAGAAATAGTTTCAACAGGAAATATTTTAACAGTAAAGAAATATATTCCAGAAGAAAAACCAAAAAAAGAAAAAGTAATATTCATTGAATATGACTCTATTAATGATCGTTTTTCTGCAGATTTTAATAATGATACTTTATCAGTAGTTTTAAAAAAAATGACCAATGAAACTGGTAAAAATATGTTATTTACTCCAACGTCGGGTAATAAAAAAATAACCGGTTTTATTAAAAATAAACCTTTAGATGGGGCTATAGAAATACTGGCATTTACAAATGATTTAGAAGTTACTAAAACCAAAGATGGTTATTATCTTTTTCAATCAATTGAAGAAGAGGAGAATCCAGGAAGAAACGACTATACAAAAAAAGGAAACGAAAGACAAACTCCTAAACGTAGATACAGAACGTCAAATTTTTACTTTAAAGTAAAAGATTCTATCAATAAAATTTTAGAAGTTGATTTTGAAAATGAAGATGTTGGAGTAATTGTAAAAGATATTAGTTATGCTCTAAACATCGATATGTATGTTGATACTGATACAAATTTATCAGGTTTAAATAAGCTTACGTTCAAAACAAAGAATATAACTTTTGATGAGTTACTAACTAAAATTTTACAAGACGAGGATAACTTAACTTACAAAAAGGAAAATAATATTTATTATTTTACTAAGGGAGATAAAGAAGCAGCGAAAACTTATGTTACAGTGCCTTTGATGCATCGTTCTATCGAGATTATGTCTACACCTACAGGTGTTAAACGAAATGATTATGATTATAATTCGTTATTCAATTCTTCAAATTCTTCATTGGGTAGCTTAAATAACAATGCTCAGCTCTCGGGTACTGGTAATAGCTTTAGTAATGGAGGTCAAGGGGGAACATTAAGTAGAAATGGAGGCTCTAGAAGCACTTTGACCAGAAGGTCTAATGATACTCCTTTCCAAGACTCTTCATCAGATTTGCAATCGTTTTCTAAATTAATACCTAAGGATTTAACAAAAGATTTAGAAATAGAAATAGATTCAGAATTAAACAGCTTTATCGTAGCTGGTGATCCAGAAAAAATTAAAAGATTTCAAAAGTTTATTAAAAAAATAGATAAGCCTGTTCCAGTTATTTTAATAGAGGTAATGATTATTGAGGTAAACAAAACAGCTACAGTTAATACAGGAGTAGAACTAGGTTTAGGAAGTGAACCTGTAAATGATTCAGGGACGTTATTTCCTTCAACCGGAGTAACTTTGGGAGCAACTACTTTAAATAAAGTTATTGGTGGATTTGATGGTTTTGGGTCTTTAAATATTGGGAAAGTAGTGCCTAATTTTTATGCAAAAATTCAGGCTATGGAAACCAACGGAAATATCAAAATTAGATCTACTCCTAAACTATCTACATTAAATGGACATGAAGCGGTATTGTCAAATGGTGAAAGATCATACTATGCTGTTGTTAGAAGAGATATCATTGGTTCACAGAATCCACAAACTACCGAAATACGAAATTATGTGCCAATTGATGCGGATTTATCAATCTCAATAAAGCCTATGGTTGCTGGGGATGATCAAATTACTATGAGTATTAACGTGTTACAGTCTAGTTTTAATGAGGCAAACAGAATTGATAACGAAGCACCTCCAGGTATTAATTCTAGAGAGTTTAACTCTATTATTAGAGTTAAAAATCAAGATGTAGTTATTTTAGGAGGTTTAGAAGAGAAATTGAAAAATGATTCAGGTTCAGGAGTGCCTTTTTTAGCAAGAATCCCAATTATTAAGTGGTTTTTTAGTAAGAAAACAAGAATCGATTCTAAGAAGAAATTATCTGTGTTAATTAAACCAACTATTATTCGTTAATAATGAAAGACCGTTTGTTTTTTGGGAATACATTTTGTGCGGTTGAACATTCGTTTGATAGTGAGGGTAATGAAGAATTTCATTGTTTGCAGTTATCTAAGCAAAAGAATGAACTAGTTTTAAAGAATTCAGAAAGCTTTAATAGCTTAGAAAATTTATTTTCATACCTAAAAGAAATTAAACAGGAACATTTGGTATTGGTTGTAAATAATAACCAAGTACTATCGAAATCAATACCATTTGTTGAGCCCAATAAAGAGTTGGTTTTTAAAAATGCATATCCAACACTTGTAAAAAGTAATTTTTATGCTCAAGTTTCCTATTCCAATACAAATTCTTTTATTTCAATAGTTAGAAATGATTATGTTGAGAAATTAGTAAGAGAATACCAATCAAATGCTATTGATGTGGTTGATGTATTAATAGGAAGTTTATCTGTTTCCGCTATTTCTGATGTAATTGAAGAGACTGAAGTTTATACTTCTAACGCAAAAGTTACTCTATTAGATAAACAAATCCATCTAATTGAGAATAAAAGTTTTGATGTTAGTATCTATACTATAAATGGATTGAAAATTCAAAGTTCTTATGTGTTATCATTAGGAGCTATTGTGAGTTTTTATTTGCAAAAAGGTATCTTTTTTTCGGAAAATAATGTAACTCAGTTCAAAGAAAAAAAGACCTTTAATTTAGGCTATAAACTCGTTCTAGGAGTTATTTTTCTTATGGTTCTTGTTAATTTTCTTTTTTTTAGTAGTTACAACAAAGAGGTTGCTAAACTACAAGAACAATTAGAAATAAAAACAGGGGCAAAACTCCGATTAAAAGAGATATCAGTAAGCTTAGAAAAAAAACGAAAGCTTCTTTCAGAGTTACAAAATTCAAGTTTATTTTCAGTTTCTAAATATGCTGACCAAATTGTAGAAGAAATTCCCAATTCAGTTGTCCTTTCCGAAATTAATTATCAACCAATTGAAGGAACAATTCGCAAAGAAAAAGAAGTTAAGTTTAAAGTAAAAGAAATTGAAATAAAGGGAGTTTTAAATAATTATAATGAGTTTACCAGTTGGATTGATAAAATTGAACAAAAAAAATGGGTGAACCAATTGCTAGAACTTTCAACAGAGAAAGATAAAAGAAAAAAGAATTCAAGTTTTCATGTTTTAATTCGTGTGAAATAATGAGTTATAAGAGAAAAAACATACTTCTTTTAATTGGTTTTATAGTGTCCATACCGTTATTATATTATACTACATTTAAAAGTACTATAGATTTAAAAAATACGTATGCTAAATTATTGAAAGAGAAGATTGAAACTGATAATATAACTTCAAGAACTTTAGCTTTCAGGTACGAAGGAAAATATATAGATTCAATATTAGCTAAGGAAAACATATTTGTAGATAATTCTTTCCAACAAATTTTACTTAAAAAAATAAACGGCTATCAAGAGTCTTCTAAAATTGAAATAATAGAGTTTAATAATCCTATTGAAGTATTAGATAATTCTATAAAGTCTCAGTTATATCCAATCACAATAAAAGGAGATTTTAATTCTTTATTACAATTCTTAAATTATTTTGAACGTGAAGGGTTAGGCGAAATAAAGTCTTATAGCTTTAAAAAGAAAAAAGACTACGCTAGAAGAAAAGAGTATCTTGTTTTGGAGTTGTTACTTAAAAAGGTAATTTCAAATTAAGGACGTGGAGAATGCAAATACCAAAAATGTTTAATATTAATAATTATTAAGAGTTTCTTATAATTAATATGTTTTTTTATTGTCAATTTGAAAATCTAATTGTTCACAACTAATTGATTCGTTTGTTGATACGAAATTTTATTTAATCTTTAAAGTTAGTGGAGGTGTCAGAATTCCATTATGAAGTTATCGTTGTTTAGAAAAACATACCTAATATATCCTGTCCATATAAGTCTTTTATTTTATCATTTCAAACTCAATTAATTTACTCTTGTTTATGTATTGTATAAAAAATATAAATAAAAATAAATGAATTTATTGTTTGATCTTTGCATTGTAAAGCAAACAATTAGATTATTATGAGTACAATAGGAGTTACTGAAAGAATTAAACAATCAAGCACGGGTGTTAAAACAAAAGTAGTTGTAGCTAAAGGAGATGGAATTGGGCCAGAGATTATGGATGCTACTCTACGTATTCTAGATAAGGCTGGAGCTGAAATAGATTACGAGTATATTGAACTTGGTGAAAAAATGTATTTATCGGGTAATACTTCAGGAATCGACGCCAATGCTTGGAAAAAAATTAGAGATAATAAGATAATTTTTAAAGCTCCTATTACAACTCCACAAGGAAAAGGATATAAAAGTTTAAATGTCACCTTGAGAAAATCTTTGGGACTTTTTTCAAATGTTAGACCAGTCCAAGCGTATACTCCATATGTGAAAAGTCATTTTCCAAATATGGATGTAGTTATCATCCGTGAAAATGAAGAAGATTTGTATGCAGGAATTGAACATAGACAAACGCAGGATGTTTATCAATGTTTGAAACTTATAACAAGACCAGGTTCAGAACGGATTATTCGTTATGCATTTGAATATGCAAAGGCTTATGGAAGAAAGAAGGTCACTTGCATGGTGAAAGATAATATCATGAAAATTACTGATGGATTGTTTCATAGAGTTTTTGAAGAAATTGCTTCGGAATATCCAGAGATTATCAATGAAACTCAAATTATAGATATTGGTTCGGCAAAACTAGCAGCTAATCCAGAAAATTATGATGTAATTGTAACTTCAAACTTATATGGAGATATTATCTCAGATATTGCAGCGGAAGTAGGTGGTTCTGTCGGAATGTGTGGATCGGCAAATATTGGTAAGGACATTGCCATGTTTGAAGCTATTCATGGATCGGCTCCAGATATCGCTGGAAGAGGAATTGCGAATCCATCTGGACTTATCAATGCGGCTGTTTCAATGTTAGTTCATATTGGTCAGCCAAAAGTGGCAGATAAGGTGAAGAATGCTTGGTTGACAACTTTAGAGGAAGGATATCACACAGCGGATATCTTCCAAGAGGGGAAGAGCTTACAGGAATTAGGTACTCAAGAATTTGCGGATAAAGTAATAGATAACTTAGGAAAAGTTCCAAGTCAATTAAAGAAGAGTTCTCTGGATAAAGGAACAGGAAGAATAGTGATACCTGATTATGTTCGTAAACCTGAGGAAAAAAGTTTAGTCGGAGTAGATGTATTCTTAGATTGGGGAGGAAATAATTCAGAGGAACTTGGAAATGCATTAGATAAGATTTCGGCTTATAAGCTTAAACTTAAAATGATAACGAATAGGGGAGTTAAAGTATATCCGGAAGGATTAAAAGAAACCTATTGCACGGATCATTGGCGATGCAGATTCGTTGGCTTTGATGCTTTGAATAATAGTAAGAATAAAAAGTATACTCAGGTTGAATTCGAGCAAGTTTTAGCACTTTTATCGACTCTAAATAGTAAAGGTTTTGATGTCATAAAAACGGAAAATTTATATGAGTTTAACAACAAGCGTGCTTTTTCACTCGGACAGGGAGAATAATCTAAAACATACATAATTTATAGAACATCAAATTTCATAAAAGGGGAAGATTCAAATCTTCCCTTTTTTAGTAAATCAATGAAAATCTATGTGTTTTATAAGATGTCTAAATATTGTCACTTGGTTAAAATTCCAGTTCCAGCAAGGCTTTGAATTTTTTTCTTACCTGTTTTAAGGTAGTTTTCGTAGTTGTTTTCAAATTTAGATTGTGTAAAATCCCCAAGTTTATCAGCATATAATAGACAATCATTAAAAAGTTTTAACTCATTTTGACTCGCAGATTTAAAATTATACCATTCTCGATGTTGTTTATCAAATTGTGCATCCCAAGCATTAAAAATGAGGTTGTATTGGTGATTATCGATATCTTCCTCTTCTTCTAATACGATATCAATCTCTAACGGTTCTCTTCCTCCAAAATTAGGAATGGGAGAGCGTAATGCAGTGAAATTAATGACTTCTTCTTTTTGAAACTCAAGTATAATTAAACCAGGCTCCCATTCAATCAACCAAAAACATTTTTCATCAAATAAAATATATGCTGAGCGAGCTGCGGTATGCAAAATAACAGAAAAAGCCTCGATATAATCATTTTCTGTTATGGGTTTTAAATTTGGTATAACGTAGCGTTTAAAATATTCTTTATCCTGAATTTGAACTTCTGCTGAAAGAGGGGTATCATCTTCATCCCAGATAATATACTTCATAAGTTTCACTAGTTTTTAAAATCGGTAATAGACACGATGATTTTTTTTAGATTATGGATTTACTGTTATTTAGAATTACTCCTTTTTTAAAATCAGTTATTTTTTAAATTTGGAATTTAACCAAACTTGTAACATCTCTTTTTTATCCGACTCATTATTATAATTTAAGTTTACACCAAAATCAAATCCATTGATAAACCTACTATACATTATTTGATTCAGAATAACATTTCCTTGTGGACCGTAAATTGTGAATTCATAAGACTGAAAATCGAGACCATCTATTGTAACAATTCTAGTTTCGGTAGAATCTGCTTTTATTCCTTGTTGTAAGTAAGTATCATAAATCAATTGTTTTAAACCTTTATTGATTTCTTCCCACTCTCCTTCGTATTCCAACTCAACTGGCTCAGAAGTTGATTGAAAAATATTGAATTTATTTTTTTGAAAGTTAAGAAGTTGTTTTAAACCACTAGCATCAATTTCTATTCCCACTGTTTCACTAATAGCATCCAATCCTTTTTTGGTTCTTTTATCAACAATACTTTTTTGTGTTACAGTCCAACCTTTTGGGATCTCCATGGTCCAACCAATTTCATTGCTATGATATTCGTTCGCAGTAATTTTCCCTTCATCTATCTGTTTATTAGGATCAGTTTTACAAGAAATTAAAAGAGAGAATAAAAGAAAGACAGTTAATTTAAATTTAATGGTTTTTAGTTGGTTCATAATATGGAGAGATAAATACAATTATTTGTGAGTAGATTTTAGTTCTTTTTCTAACTCTGGTAGTTTTTTTAAATACTCTTCAACATTCCACTCTAATTTCCAGTAAGATATATAATCCTCAATAGGTCCTAATCCTACTTTTGCTCTTCTTTCATTTACATTTTTCGGATCTTTTAAAGGTAAAACATACATTTCTCCTGTTTCTTGATCAGTTCCAATTTGACTTCCGTAGATTTGCAGTTCTCCCTTTCCCAGTGCAACTCGGTCTTCGAGTAAGGCAAGACTCGTAGCTCTTGCCAGACCTTCTTTAACAGCTTTTCTCATCATGGGTAAATATTTTTCTTGAGTTTTTTGATCAGAATGTTGGATAACTAGAAATAATGTAGAATTTGCCTTTTCTCCAATTTCCTTTGAACTTAGCCATCCATGTTTTGAAAGTATTTGTTCGATAATTACTAGATTTCCGGAGTCTACCTTTCTAATTTTTTTCCATTGCTTATTTATTTCATCAGATTCCCAACCATGCTTTTCAGCTAAAGCGTTTAATTCTTTTCTATATTTTTGATCTTCCACATAGATGCTGTCTAGCAATTTTCCTATAGATGGTAGGTCTTTCGGTAAATCTATTTTTTGTTGTGATATTTTTGTATCGTGGTTTTTACAGCTTAATAATGTAATTAACATTAGAATAAATAATCTTTTCATATGCATTTGTTTTAGTTTTTTAAAAGAAGTGAATTCTTTTCCATTGCAAGGGAAAGATAACGAATAAAATTGATTTTTTGCAAAGGTCAGAAGTTATAGAGAAACATTAATTTTAATTTCACTATTGTGATGGTAATTTTATATTTAACGATTATATTTTTCCAATCATTGATATTGTATTAAGTATACAATGAGCCATAATTATAGGCCATAAATTTCTTCCAAACTTCACATACGCCATTCCCATTATTAAGCCAATTATAGCTACTGTAATTGACCTTTCTGATATGTCATAAGAATGCCTAAATCCAAAAATAATAGCTTGTAAAAGTACGGCAGTGGCAGTTGCAAAAGGCATTTTAGAAAAAAATCGTTCAAACCAGTTAATTAAAAAACCTCTATCCAAGAGTTCTTCTAATGCTGATTGTAGTAAAATAAATGGAATGATCGTCAGAAAGTGAATCCAATTACCTTTTAAATTTCCGAATTTAGAAGTTGAATCTTCTGCAGACGTATCTGGTGCTAAGCTAATTGGAAGTAACTCTTGAATTTGCTGAAATAGAATAATTGAAATTGGAATAGTAATTAATATCCCAATAGTTATTAAGAATGTTCTTAATAAGTTTTTGGGTTTACGTAAACCAATATCTTTCCAAGTAATATTACGAACTTTCATTCTCCAGATAGCAATTATCAAAGTTGTGCAGGACCAGATTAATCCATTTCCGATAAAAGGTAATTTGGAAAAATAAACTTCTCTAACCAAAAACATTATTGTGAGATACAGAATGATATCAAAGAAAAAACTAGTAGGATTAAGTTGTTTAGAAGTCAATTTTCCATTCATTTCTGTTGTTTAAGAGTAGGTAAGACGATCATATTTTAGTTTAGGTTACAATTAAATCAGAGGAGTTTTCCTTCAATTCATAGTAGTTCCTTATTCATGATGCATAAAGATTTTTTGTGAGATAATTTATAGGAATGGTATTTTTTCTTAGCTTCAGAAGCTTTGTGAAAGCTGAAATTAACTATCTATCTATGGTTGTGTTGAACTAACCCAACCAACTTTTCTTCTCCATTCATCGAATTCCTTTTTCCTTTTTTCTAAATCTTTAGGAGGATATTGCTTTTCATTTTTGACCTGTTCTCTCATTAGTAGTGTTTGTTCTTGAATTGTGTTGAGTCCTAGGCTTTTTCTTCTGAGATTAACCTTCTTCAGATTGTCATAGGGTTTTGGGTTCATTTCTCCATTCTCGTCCCAGTCAAATGAGGTTCCGTAGAGTTGTGGTTTTCCCTCAAATGTCGCAATTCTGTCCGTCAAGTAGGCAAGGTTTCTGGGATTAGCATTATTGTCAAGAACAGCTTCCTCTAACATCTTCGCACATTTCTTCATAAAGTGAGGTAACCCAATAGAATGTTGTATGATTAACCATGCTGCATCACTGGCTAGTTTACCTACTTTGTCTATTGTGGGATAACCTATTAAATTGATTATATTTTCCAACTCTTTTGCATTCTGAATGTGTAAATCTGCCATTTTTTTGTTGTAAGTATTTCCAAGATTACCAGTTTTTATCAAATCATCTCGTAATTTCAAATCAGCATTTTTCAATTCGATTATTTTATCTGCAAATTTTTTTAGCTCCATTTAAAGAGTACTTATCTTAATGTCATACCGAAGGTATTTTAATTGCAATTATACCGTGTTGGCATTAGTTTCTATTCTTCCCAATAGTGATTCCAATAATCTAGATTTTCCGAATTACTTATTTCATATTTCCAATTTGTGCTATCTAAAATCAAAAAATTATACCCATAAAATTCTGTCTTATTTAGACCAGAGTATAAAGTCAATTTGTATTGATATGCTGGGTAAAATGAAAAAGCGGAATCAAAAGGTTCTTCTGAATATCCTCTAATTTTACTATTTTTCCAGTCAGAGGTGAACTTCTGAATCTGTTCTAATGTCAATTTTTTAATCTGTTTTTGGGTATTTGAATAAATTAATCCTGAGTCAATTTTTTTCAAATCAAACAAATTCTTTTTAGGTTTAATTTCAGATACTCGATTTTTGCAAACGTCTAAGATTAGAAACCTGTCCTTTTCGGCTTGCCAAGTGAATGTACAACTATCTTTTCTATAAGCAGTCATTTTTGATTTCTCGTTATTTCTGTAAATAGAATAACTATAATAGGACGTTTTTACCATGTCAGGGCATTCCTTTTTCGTTATAACATAATCTTTAATTTTCCATACTTCTAAAGTTTCACAAGGTTTGCCACAGGAAGTGAAAAAAGTTAAGATGTATAGTGTATAAATGAATTTTTTCATAATTTTATTTAAAGCAAAAGCATTTGCTTATTGTTTTTTTACGAGAAAGAAACGCAAATAGTTTTTCGATTTTTTGGAAAGATAAATAATTATAAATCTTGTTGTAGATAGTTTTTAGAATTTCGATTCTATATACTTTTTAAGTTTCCCTTTTTTCTGTTGTTTAATTAGTTTTTTAATCTCCGATTTTTTTCCCAATTCAACCTTGTTTTTCTTGTAAAACTCAATCAGATTTTCGGCTCCAGCTTGGGCACATTTGATTTTGTCTTTAGAGTAATTATTTTGTAGACTAAACTTAGTCCATCCGCTTAAAAAAGACATTAAGCAATCAGCGCAATCTAACGGTACAATACCAGCAACTAATTCAATGGTAACAGTTGGACTTCCGCTCATCCATTTCATTAAGAATGTATTAATTTCCTTTCGTTTGTTTGGGTTGTCTCCGATAGGTGTTTTTAACAACCATTCTGTAGATTTCAAAACTAATTGTTCTGTTTTTTTGTAGTCCTCAGGAGTTTCTAGCTTTAAATCATGAGGTATATCAACTTGTTGAGCTAATAAGTTTGCATTTACTAACAATAAGAAAATAAGTGTTTTAATTTTATTCATAGTTTTTTTGTTTTAAATTAAATACAACGTATTTGTGTATGATTTTTTGCGGGAAAAGGACGCGAGTCGTTTTCCGATGTT
>NZ_JBMKKT010000080.1:0-615 GCF_049239625.1 Tenacibaculum sp. MEBiC06402 | reverse complement strand
GGAAAAGGACGCGAGTCGTTTTCCGATGTTGCGGAAAGATAATTAATAAGATTGAATTTCCGGTGAGGAAATTCAGCCGCAATTAATTATACGCCTTGTTGTACGTTGGCTTTTAGTTTATTATTTTATTAATCTTAAATCTAAGTCCTTTACAATTTTATCAATGTCAAGTTGAAAATCTTTAGGTATGTTAACAGTTGCAATACTTCCAAGGTCTACTTGCCAAAATCCACCTCTCTTTGTTAATTCCTCTCCAAGTATTCTATAATCAGATTCCTTATAGTTTGGTGTTAATTGAAATCTACGTGTAATGAATTCTGATTCCTTTGTGATTTTTGTTATTTCGTGTTTTTTTTCTTTGTTTATTTTCGTTTCGAATTCCGTTCCCAAAGTCAATTTTGAGTTACAAAAGTCGTTGTCAATCATCCGAAATTTATTTTCAGATAACCGCTCAACATAAAGGAAAGTGGTTACTTTTTCTTCTTTGTGATAAACTTCAATTTTAATTTCTTTCATTTTTTCTGCTTACGTACAACGTATTTGTGTATGATTTTTTGCGGGAAAGGACGCGAGTCGTTTTCCGTTGTTGCGGAAAGATAATTAATAAGATTGAAT